>JAPULC010000133.1 GCA_027295305.1 Gammaproteobacteria bacterium | reverse complement strand
TCGAAGCCAACATAATCATCAGTGCCAGCAGGAAATTGGGCATGGCCAATCCCATATAGCTGACGAATCGAATTGAATTTTCCTTCGCGATATCATGGAAGAGGTCGTGCCAAGCACACCGTGCATGGCACGCTGAAAAACTGTCCCAGGCACAGTTTTTCAGCGACGCTTTCGCTTAGAGTGACGAATCACTCGCTTGCGGCTGCGTTCCTGGCGGGGTGTGAGAGGATTACGGCGTCCCGCAAAGGGATTTTCACTGCCCCGAAACTCCACACGCACCGGCGTGCCGAACACGCCCAAGTGCTCGCGGAAGACGTTCTCCAGATAGCGTCGATAGCTCGCGGGGATCGAATCGATCTGATTACCGTGCAAAATGATGGTGGGTGGATGCGAGCCCCCCAGATGGGCGTAACGCAGCTTGATGCGCCGCCCACGCACGAGGGGCGGCTGATGTTTCTCCACCGCAACCTCGAGGATGCGACTGAGCTCGGCCGTTGGCGCAGTCACCTCGGCCGCCCGATGTGACTCCTGGATCGCCTCGAACAGATGTCCCACGCCGGTGCCATGTAACGCAGATATCTGAAGCAGTCGCACCCATGGAACGAAGTTCAAACGACGGTCGAACTCCCGCTTCGCCCGGTCCTTCTGTGCGACATCGAGCCCATCCCACTTGTTCGCGGCGATCACGAGCCCGCGACCTGCATCCACTGCATAGCCGAGAAGGTGCAGATCCTGCTCCACGATGCCTTCGCGAGCATCCAGCAACAAAACGACGACGTCTGCACGATGAATGGCATCGAGTGTTTTCACCACAGAGAATTTCTCAACGACACCGGTGGTGCGACCCCGGCGGCGAACACCCGCGGTGTCTATCAGCGTGTAGTGCCGTCCTTTGCGCGTGAGAGGGATGTCGATGCTGTCGCGGGTGGTTCCCGGCTCGTCGAAAACCACCAGCCGCTCTTCTCCGAGCATTCGATTGATCAATGTCGACTTACCGACGTTGGGGCGCCCGATCACGGCAACCGATATACCACCATGCCCGCTCGTCTCGACGGTTTCTTCCGGTGCGGGAAGCAGCGGCGTCACGGCCTCCAGCAGCGTGTCCATTCCGGTTCCGTGGGTGGCTGAGACGTGGGCGTTCTCGAACCCAAGCGCGGCAAACTCTGCCGTCGCCAGATCTTCGTCGACACCGTCCATCTTGTTGATCACCAGCACCACGGCGCAGTCGTGGCGGCGCAACAGCCCGGCGATTTCCTGGTCCCCCGCGGTGAGCCCTTGCCGCGCATCCACGAGAAACAGACACACGTCCGCCTCATCCACTGCCACGATGGCCTGCGCGGCCATCGCTTCGTCAATTGCATCGTCCTCGCCGGCAAGGCCTCCTGTGTCCACCACGAGACATGTGCGCCCGTCGAGCTCGGCTTCGCCGTACTTGCGATCACGCGTGAGCCCGGGGATGTTCGCAACCAACGCGTCGCGAGACCGCGTCACGCGATTGAACAGTGTGGACTTGCCGACGTTCGGCCGGCCAACCATGACGATTGCAGGAAGCATCGCGTCAAGTACGCTCGCGCACGATGTCGAGAGCGAAGAGTCGGCCGCTGTTGCCGAGAGCTAGAAGCGCATCATCGGTGGCCACGAGAGGCGAACGGAAGCCCCCGCCATCCAGCTTGATTCGAGCCACGAAGCGCCCGTCACTCTGTGCCATCACATGCAGATAACCTTCACCATCGGCCACAACCAGATAATTGCCATAGGTCACCGGAGAGGTCAGTCGTCGCAACCTGAGGCCACGCTGGGTCCAGGTGATATTTGCGGTACTGGTGTCGTATGCGAAGATCTGGTCTTTCTCGTCGATCACATAGATCTGACCGGCTCCTTGCGCGAGGTCCCGGTAGGTGGACATCTCCTGCTCCCATCGCTGGGCACCATCGGCGAGCCGAATGGCTTTCAAGCGTCCTTGATAGCTCGCGGCGAACACCACATCTCCCACCACGAGCGGCGTGCTGTCGACATCCACGATGCGTTCGAGCTCGGAGCGCCCCTGAGGGAGCATGATGCGCGTTTCCCAGCGCAACTCGCCCTGCTCCGCACCGAGCGCAGCAATCTTGCCCGACGAGAAGCCCGCCAACACGAAGTCACCGACGATCACCGGCGCAGCCGTGCCACGCAATGTCAGAATCGGAACCTGGTTGTCGTAACTCCAGCGCACCTCGCCCGTTTCGGCGTCGAGAGCCGCGAGTTGCCCGTCCACCGACTGCGCCGCAACGATATCGCCGTTGGTGACAGGCGCGCTGACCACCTCGCTCGAGACGGTGGTGCGCCAGACCTCTCGACCGTTGACCTGGTCCAATGCCACCACCTGGCCCTGACTCGTACCCAGCAGGACGAGTCCCTCGCCGACCCCGACGCCCCCGGTGACGAAAGTGGCATCCGAACCGGTAAAGAGATCGAAGTTGAGCAAGCCCCGACCCGCAGCTCGACCAATACGCGTTTCCCACAACCGCCTTCCGGTGCTCAGATCTCGTGCTTCCACGACGCCGAAGGCATCAGCGGCATACACGTGTGACCCGTCCGCAGCGGGTGAGAGCATCAGCCATTTGTCCGAGAGCCCATCGCCGATTTTTGCGCTCCAGATCTTATGGACCTCGGCTTCCGGCGTGAACTTCACCAGCTTCGCGGGTTTCCCCGCGCTGCCTCCACCGCCGCCCCAAAGAAAACAACCCGCCTGCAGCCCGGTCAGCGCGATGATCAGGATATAGCGAAAGATGATGCTCACTGTTCAGGCAACTCGCTCGTCAGGAAACTTGCTCTTCGACAATTCATTGTTCAAGCGAAGACGCAGGACTCTCCTCTGGGACCGGCGCCTCCCCCAGATCCGCAAGCTTGATGGTCACGAGATTTCCCGAGATCGTGCTTGGATCCGCTTCCAGCGCGCGCGCGTATGCGTCGCGTGCCTCGTCGATGCGGCCCTGCTCGAGAAAGATATCTCCCCGCACCTCGTCAACCGGGCCTTGATGTCCAGTTCCTCGAACCCGATCGAGCAGGTCGAGGGCCTCGACATATGATTCGCCCCCAGCGAGCACCCGGGCCAGACGCAGACGCGCAACGTCTTTCAACGTGTCCGTCACGCTGCTGGCCAGTACCCAGCGGAGCTCCGCCTCGGCGGACTCGAGATCGTCCTCGCCCACCGCTTCGCGAGCCAGAGAGAACGAGGCATAGGATGCGTATGCAGTGCCTGGGAACTCGTTTTTCAACTGGTTGGCCACGAACTCCAGCGTGGCACGCGCCTCTTCGTCCCCGTCGGCCTCCTCGTTGGTCGCTTCGAGAAAGCTCTGGTACAGACTCGAGGCAGCCTCCCGGGAGGTCAGTTGGTATGACTGCCAACCCCGCCAACCAAACACTGCCGCCCCCGCCAGCACGACGGCCACGACGAGGCCGGTGCCGTTCTCGTTCCACCATTGCTTCAGTGCCGCAAGCTGTTCTTCATCGGACCTGTAATTCACGCGCCATTGCCCTCGCTGATGACATCCTCCATGTACTGTCTTAGCGCCTCGTAGTCCAGTGTGAGTTGATCTCCCTGCCCTCTCAGAGGCTTCACGCTCACGCGGTCGTCTCTCGCCTCGTCCTCACCCAGGATCAGCGCCACCTTCGCACCGCTCTGATCGGCTTTGCGCATCTGATTTCGAAACCGTCCGCCCCCGCAATGCATTCTGAGCTTGAGCGCCGGAAAAGCCTGCCGAAGGCGGCCGCTCCACTCGAACGCCCGTTCAATCAATGCCTCTTCCGACACGATGAAATAGGCATCGATGGGCGCGATCGCCGGACCCTGCTGCATCATCTCCACGAGGAGGACGAGTCGGTCCATACCAATCGCAAACCCGGCAGCAGGTGTCGGCCGCCCACCAAGTTGCTCCACCAGGCTGTCGTAGCGGCCACCGCCGCAGATCGCACCCTGAGCGCCCAGCTGCAACGTCGTCCACTCGAACACGGTGCGGGTGTAATAGTCGAGACCACGTACGATGCGCGGATTCACGACGAAGCGCATACCCTGCGAAGCCAGCAGATGTTTCAGCTTCTCGAAGTGCTCCGCGGACTCCTCGTCCAGAAAATCGAGCATGATCGGTGCTTGGTCCAGCACGCCCTGCGTGCGTTTGTCCTTGCTATCGAGAATGCGAAGGGGATTGCGATCGAGCCTCTCTCGACTGCGGTCGTCGAGTTCATCCTCGCGCGTACGTAAATAGGCGACGAGGGCGTCGCGAAATTGCTCACGCGTCTCGGGGCTGCCGAGGGAATTGAGCTCGAGGGTCAGCCCGTCCATCACGCCAAGGCGCTGCCACATCTCAGCGGTCATCAAGATGTGCTCTGCATCCACATCCGGACCCAAGAATCCGAAGGCTTCCACTCCGATCTGCTCAAATTGCCGATAGCGACCTTTCTGTGGACGTTCATAGCGAAACATGGGACCGGCGTACCAGAGGCGTTGCGTCTGGTTGTACAACAATCCGTGTTCTTCACAGGCGCGCACGCATCCGGCGGTGCCTTCCGGTCGCAGGCTCAAGCTTTCGTCGCCTCGATCGCGAAAGCTGTACATCTCCTTTTCGACGATGTCGGTGGCTTCTCCGACGGAGCGCTGAAAGAGATCGGTGAACTCCACTACCGGAAGGCGGATTTCCTCGTAGCCGTAACTCGAGATCACGTCCTTCACCACACCTTCGACGTGACGCCAAAGGCCACTTTCCTCAGGCAGCACGTCGCGCATTCCGCGGATTGCTCGGTTCTTGCTCCGCCGTGATTTGCTCGACGCGCTCACTGTCCGAGCACGAGGGTCGCGACGTTGGCCCGCGTGTGCGGCCCGAGCGCCACCGGCTGACCGTTGAAACGAAGGGTCACGCCAGGTGAATAGCCCACCAGAATGGCAAACGGAGCCTTGCCGTTGAGCTCCAGGGTCTGCCCGCTGCGATTCAGATCTCCGTAAATCTGACGATCGTCGCCGTCGCGAATCTCCGTCCAGCAGTCCTCGGTGAACTGAAAGCGCAAGCTGTCCTCGCCGCCGGCATCCACCGACACCGTAGAGTTGCCACGCGTGATCGTAACGTTGGGATTTTCCTCGGGAATGAATGGCTCGGAGATCGGAAAGCCGAGCTCGGAGGACGCCGCAACGGCCTCCCGTGCTTCGATACCCTCGATCGGGAGCTCTCGTCTTGGGGTGAACAACCGCTGCCCTACAGGATCGCCGTCGGTCGCTGCGGGCTCGGGTTCCCCGTCAGGCCACACGGCCCACAGCGCGATCAGCAAGACCAGCACCACTAACGCAAACACGGCCACGAGCACCTGCCCCGTGTGCTCGTGAACGAGTTCCGAGGGTCGATCACGCGCGTCACGCTTTGAAGCGAAATACGGATCCGTCCGATCCTCTCCCGCGACGCGGTAGTAGCAGGAGAGAACCTCGTCCACCGACAAACCGAGCATGCGCGCGTAAGAGCGGAGATATCCACGAACGAACGCACGCGCTGGTAGCTTGTCGAACTGTTCGTTCTCGAGCGCGTCGAGGAAACGCACCGACAGGTTCATCGTATCGGCGGCTTCCCGCGCGGACAGTCCGCGTGCCTCGCGCGCCTCACGCAGCATTGCGCCGAGGCTCCCTGCGAAACTGGTCTCAGGCTCTTCCCCTGCCGATTCCTGCGGCGGCTCACTCATTGCAAGGATTCCTGATAAAGCTCGAACTCGCGGGTTCCGGGATAAAGATTTCTGAGTTGCATGCTGTAACTCGCAACGGCGTCCTCGTCGGCATAGACGCGGCCCAGGCGAATCCCAAGCCAGAGACTGCGGGGGCCCTGGCGTACCGCTTTGCGATACGCATCGTAGTACCGACGTGCGATGTCGAACGCGCCACGATCGAAGTAGATCTCGGCGAGCTCGAATGTGGCTTGCCCCTGTGCCGAGTTGAGCATCAGCGAGCGTTGAAAGGCGCGCTCCGCCTCCTCGACCTCGCCGAGCCTCATCATCACCAGGCCAAGGTTCTCATACACCTGGGAACGCCCCACGTAATTGGGATCATCCGTCGCTTTTTCGAGGCGCTTGCGCGCATCGCGATAGCGTCCCTGACCGTAGAGAAAGGCGCCGTAGTTGTTGAGCACTCTCGCGTTGCGCGGATCGCTCCTGAGCGCCCGTTTGAAATGCTGATCGGCAAGCTTGCTCTCGCCTTCCATCTCAAAGATCAGCCCATAGAGATCGTGGACTTCCCACGAGCTGCTGTCGATGTCGAATGCGCGGCCGAGTGGTTTGCGCGCGCGAGCCACGTCACGATTTTCGAGATACCCCCGCGCGAGCTCGAGGTGTGCCTGCAGGCGCTCTTCGTCGCTTGCAGGGTGGAGGCCGGTGGTTTCGGTGACCACGCATGCAACCACGGACATGATCAACGAAGAGATGATGAGGGATTTACGCCACACGCGCGTTCTCCGCTCGTTGCCGAGCAATGTATCTGGAGCGGCGTCGTGTACGATCTTCGAATTCCCCCACCAACTGGCCGCACGCGGCATCGATCTCATCGCCTCGCGTCACCCTCAGCATGGCCACAAGGCCCGCGTTCACGAGCTGCGTCTGAAAGGCCCGCACCCTGTCGGCGTCGGGCCGGGTGTACGTGGTCCCGCGAAACGGATTGAACGCAATCAGGTTGACCTTGCACGGATTCCCGCGCAAGAGCACCGCCAGGCGCCGAGCTTGCTCGATGGAATCGTTCACATCTCGAATCAAGGTGTATTCGAACGTGACCACCCGGTGCTCGCCCATGCCGCGCTGATAGTGACGACATGCATCCAGAAGCTCGGCAATGGGATAGCGCCGATTGATGGGCACCAGCTGATCTCGAAGCGCGTCATTGGGTGCGTGCAGCGAAACCGCGAGAGACACATCGGACACTTTCGCCAGCTCGTAGATTGCCGGCACCACCCCCGCGGTGCTCACCGTAACCCTGCGTTTGGAAATTCCGAAGGCGAGATCATCCATCATCAGGTGAGTAGCCGCCACCACGTTGTCAAAATTGAGCAGCGGCTCACCCATGCCCATCAGCACGATGTTCGTGACTCCTCGAGTGTCCCCATCTCGCTTGAGCGCCTGCGCTGCAATCCAGACCTGGCCGATGATCTCAGCCGTCGTCAGGTTCCGCTTGAATCCCTGTTTACCCGTCGCGCAAAAGCTGCAATCCAGGGTACACCCCACCTGCGAGGAGACACACAACGTGTTGCGCCCACGGTCGGGAATGAGCACCGTCTCGACCTTACTCGCATCATCCAGTTCGACGATCCATTTGCGCGTTCCGTCACTCGCATGGCGCTCCTCGGCGACGCGCGGCAAACGTACCTCGCACGTCTCGTCGAGCATCGTCCTGAGCCCCTTGGTGAGATCGGACATCGCGTGGAAATCGGTGATGTCCCGGTGATAGATCCACTTCATCACCTGCCGTGCGCGATACGGCTTCTCGCCCAGGGACTCGAGGTGCGACTCCAGGGCGCCGCACGGCAGATCGAGAATGTTGGTCTTCGCTGCACTCATCTCATTCAGTCGGGCGCGGGCAAATCTCTTCGTCCGAAAAGAAATAGCCGATCTCACGCTCGGCGGAAGCCGGCGAGTCGGAGCCGTGCACGGCGTTCGCATCGATGGACTGGGCAAAGTCGCCACGGATGGTGCCGGGCTCGGCTTCCCGAGGGTCCGTGGCACCCATCAGATTTCTATTGGTCACAATGGCGTCATTGCCTTCGAGCACCTGAACAACCACGGGGCCCGAGGTCATGTAGCGGACCAGATCATCGAAGAATGGTTTGCCGCGATGTTCACCGTAGAAACCTTCCGCCTTTTCCACCGTCAGACGGACCATCCTCGCGGCGACGATGCGCAGACCGCCTTTCTCGAAGCGGCTCTCGATTTCGCCGATGATGTCACGCGCCACGGCATCGGGCTTGATGATTGAGAGTGTTCGTTCGACTGCCATGCACCGTCTCTCCAGGAACTAGCGGCTGCGCCACGACCCAGCAATCGCACGGTTCGACTTCGGAGAGATTCCACGCAAAACACCGTGAAAGGCACGGGTGCCGGGCGATGCTTCAGTCGGGCGCGCGTATTATACGCACTCCCGGGCGTTCATCGAGCCACGCGCTCGGCATCCTCCGCTTGCCAGGCCGACGCCTCTCGGAGTCGCGTGACCGCATCGGTGAACCGCTCGACGACGTAGCTCACCTCCTCATCCGTGGTGAAGCGACCAATGCTGAAGCGTATGGAGCTGTGGGCAAGATCATCGCTGAGTCCGAGGGCACGCAGCACGTAGGAGGGTTCGATGGTGGCCGAGGTGCACGCCGAGCCCGAAGATACGGCGATGTCGTTCAGAGCCATCATCAGCGCTTCGCTGTCCACGCCGGCAAACGACATGTTCAGATTTCCGGGGAGGCGCTGTTCCAGATCGCCGTTGACCTGCACTGATGGAAGCTGGGAGAGCCCACGGCATAGCTCGTCGCGAAGTCTCCGAACCCGCGCAAGCTCGTCGGCCATCTCCTCGCCGCAGATGCGACAGGCCTCCCCCATGCCGACGATCTGGTGGGTGGGCAGC
>JAPULC010000132.1 GCA_027295305.1 Gammaproteobacteria bacterium | reverse complement strand
GGTCACGGTCGACTGGGCGAGCACGTCGCGGACTATGTGATCGTCTACGCCGATGGAACCAAGGCACGACAGCAGATCCGGCGGCGTCATCAGATCGGGATGTTCCGCCGCGGCTGGGGCGAGAACTGCTTCGAGGCGGTGTCCATGCGCAAGCCGAATCCAGTACCCGCACTTCACGAGCACCCGGTGGGCGCAACGCATCGACCTCCCTGGGGTCCCAGTCAGACCCGCGCCCAGAACCCAGACAGGGCGGGTTGGTGCAACTGGATCTGGGCGTGGGAGAACCCGCATCCCAGAAAGGCGATCGAGACGCTTCGCATCGAACCCGTCTGCGGGACCGTGGTGATCTCCGCCGTCTCCGCTGGTAAAGCCTCGTCGCCGCCCCTGCGCTGGGAGAGGCGACGCAAAGCCATCCTGCGTCTGCCTCGCGGAGAGTCCTTCGACAACGCACTGGACGAGGTCGGGCTTCTCGAGCAGGTTCGACTCGACCTCGGACAGGTGATCTGGGCGGCGCCGCGCTTCGAGTATCCGAACGAGGGGTGGTCGAAGACCTACAACAATCAGCGCCCGGGTGTCTCCGAGCGTGAAGTGATCGTCGAATACACGGCGCACCCGGATGCGCGTTTCCACCTCTCCTCAGGCAAGACGATTCCCGTGAAGAGAATCGAGTCGGGAGCAACCTCCAACGGACTCGTAGCGGTGAAGCCGGCACACAGGCGCGTAACCCTGCGCGTCGTCGAGAAAAAAGGTAACAAGCCGGTGCCGGTCAAGCTCCACGTGCACGGCGAAGCGGGAGAATATCTCGCCCCGACGGATCGCCATCGCATTCCGAATCCGGCCTGGTTCGAGGACTACAGCGTCGACTACGTGAACTCGGACTACGAGAGCGACGCACACCACTACTGCACGTACATTCCGGGTGAGACCACGATCGATCTGCCCCTCGGCAAGGTCTACATCGAGGTGAGCAAGGGCTTCGAGATCAAACCGGTGCGCAAGGTCGTGAACGTCGCCAACGCGACGCGCACGATCACCATCACCATCGACCGGGTGCTGCCCTGGCGCGAGCGCGGATGGGTGACGGCGGATACGCACGTTCACTTCCTTTCCCCCGCCACCGCGCAGCTCGAAGGCTCCGCCGAGGGCGTGAACGTCATCAATCTGCTGGCAAGCCAGTGGGGCGAGCTGATGACGAACGTGGGCGACTTCGACGGCAAGACCACGTTCGGTTCACGCGAGGCCGGCGGCGATGGCGAGTGGCTCGTGCGGGTGGGCACGGAAAATCGCCAGCACGTGCTCGGGCACATCTCGCTTCTCGGTTACAACGGCGACATGATTTCTCCAATGTGCTCGGGGGGCCCGGACGAGGCGGCACTCGGCGATCCGGTGGAAGTGCTGATGACCGAGTGGGCGCGGCAGTGTCGCGCACAGGGCGGGCTGGTCGTGTTTCCTCATTTCCCCAATCCACGCGCCGAGAACGCGGCAACGCTGATCGAAGGCGATGCCGATGCGGTGGAGATGTGCTCCTGGGGCAATCTCTACGACGGCATCGATCCGTATTCCCTCTCCGATTGGTATCGCTATCTGAACTGCGGCTACTTCTATCCGGCGGTCGGCGGCACCGACAAGATGACAGCGGTCACCGCCGTCGGAATCATCCGCACCTATGCACGCATTCCGGACGGCGTCGAGTTCACTTATCGCGCGTGGATGGACGCCGTACGCTCCGGCAACACGTTCGTCTCCTACGGACCGCTGATGGAGTTCAGCGTCGAGGGCAGGCAGGCAGGGATGCGAATCCGCATGGGCCGTCTCGGCGGTACCGTCAATGTCGACTACGAGGTCGCGAGCGCAACGATTCCGATGTCCCGCGTCGAGCTCGTCGTGAACGGAGAAATTCGCGAGAGCGAGCAGATCGGCCGCTGGCGGGGGCAGGGACACTGGACGGTGAAGCTCGATCGAAGCTCGTGGTTTGCACTCCTCGTTCGCGGCCACTACCCGGACAAACCCGAGATGATCGCAGCGCACTCATCGCCGGTCATTGTGAAGCTCGACGCGTCACGCTTTTACGCGGCCGCAGATGCCGGCACCATCCTCGAACAGATCGAAGGTGCGCTTGCATACATCGATACGGTTGGCACGCGTGCCGACGATGCGCGCTACAAACAGATGCGTCGGGTCCTCACGGCAGCTCATCGCAAGCTGCACAACGAAATGCATCGCCAGGGACGAGACCACCTGCACAGCGGTGCGCACGCACACGCCGAACATCGCCATTGAGCGTCGCCAGGCGTTTGACAGTGTCTGTCGAGACCGAGAAGATCCGGCACCTACCCTGGGGAGGGGAAAGACGATGAGCGAGCTTACGGAATTTCGCGCCGAAACCCAGGCGTGGCTTCTAGAGAATTGCCCCGACGGTGTCAAAGGTCCAGGTGAAACCACCGCCGGGGGCGACAAGGTTCCAATTCAAAGCCCCGACCTGAAGCTCTGGCTCGAGCGATGCGCCGAGAAGGGTTTCACGGTGCCGCTGTGGCCAACGCAATACGGCGGCGCCGGGCTCTCGAAGGATGAGTTGCTGGTGTGGCTGGAAGAGCTTCGAGCCATCGGCGCCCGCCCACCGCTGGGCGGCATGGGGGTCGGACTCATCGGACCCACGCTGCTCGACTACGGCAACGAGGACCAGAAGCAACGTCACCTGCCGAAGATCGCCCGGGGTGAAATCCGCTGGTGTCAGGGCTACAGCGAGCCCGGGGCAGGCTCGGACCTCGCGAGCCTTCGCACCCGTGCCGAGGACAAAGGCGACCACTACCTCATCAACGGTCAGAAGATCTGGACCTCGGGGGCGCAGTACGCCGATTGGATCTTCTGTCTCACACGTACCGATCCCGACGTGCCGAAGCACGAAGGCATCAGCTTCCTGCTGTTCACCATGGACCAGCCGGGCGTCACGGTGAAGCCCATCAAATTGATTGCCGGCAGCTCCCCGTTCTGCGAGACGTTCTTCGACGACGCCATCGCGCAGAAGGAAGACCTCGTCCACGAGGTCAACAAGGGTTGGACCGTGGCGAAGCGTCTGCTGCAGCACGAGCGCTCGAGCATTACGCGCCTCGCCAACACCGAAGCCTTCCGTGGTCAGGGCAATCAGCAGCGCGAGCCCGAGCTTCACGAGCTCGCCAAGGAATACCTCGGCGAGAGCGATGGCCGGGTAGGCGACGCGACCTTGCGCAACGCCATCATCAAGCACTCCATCGACACACGTGCCTACCAGCTCACGCAGAGGCGAACGGTCCAGGAAACCGAGGGCGCGCAGACCCCCGGACCACAGACTTCCATCTTCAAGCTGTACGGCGCCAATCTCGCCAAAGAGCGCACGGAGCTTCAGATGTCTTTCATGGGCACTCAGGGCCTCGGCTGGGAAGGCCAAGGTTTCGACGAGCGCGAGATCGACCGCACGCGCAACTGGCTCAGCACGAAGGCGCGCTCCATCGCCGGCGGAAGCAACGAGGTGCAGATGAATATCATCGCGAAGCGGGTGCTGGGGTTGCCGGACTGAACCAAAGCGCCGTCGCTAGTGAATACCTACATTGCTCTCTTCCGCGGCATCAACGTCGGCGGCAGGAACTTGCTTCCAATGCGGGAATTGGTACCGCTGTTCGAAGCGTTGGGGATGCGCAACGTCAGAACTTATATTCAGAGCGGTAATGTCGTCTTCGAAGGCGAAGAGGTGGACGGCGCCGCGCTGTCCGATGAAATCGGCGCGGCTGTGAAGAAAAGTTTCGGCTTCGCGCCACATCTGCTCATACTGACACCGGATGAGTTGACCGTCGCGATTGCTTCCAACCCCTACTCGGAAGCGGAGTCTGATCCCAAGACGGTGCACCTGACTTTTCTGTCGTCGGTGCCGGAGAACCCGGACTTGGAATCCCTTGAACGTATCAAGCGCGATAGCGAGCGATTCATGCTCGAGGGGAAGGTTTTCTATCTTCATGCACCGGAAGGTATTGCTCGGTCGAAGCTTGCCACGCGGATCGAAAAGTCACTTGGCGTTGCGGGGACGGCGCGGAACTGGCGGACTGTGTGTGCGATCGAGGCAATGGCGGCGCCATAGAGTTCCGCTTGCGCGCGTCATTCCGGGCAACCCCTCGAGTGGGTATCCGACGCGGATTTTTGAGGCTGACAATCACGGGTGCGCCCAGCGCGCTGGTATTGGGTCCTCGCATGGTTTCTTTAGCTACCGTATTCTGATTGCCATAGGCCAAGGTTTTGAGAGGGTGTAGATGTGGCAATACGAGTTGTTGGCGCAGGACTCTACCGGACGGGGACAAAGTCGCTCAAAGCCGCCCTCGAAACTTTGTTGGGAAGACCTTCGTATCACATGGCAGAGGTGTTTATGCACCCAGAACATGTGCCGACGTGGCATAACGCCGCACTTGGTCAAATGCCAAACTGGCATGAGTTCTTGAAAGACTACGATGCAACCCTCGATGCACCTGCTGCTTACTTCTGGCCGGAAATTAGCAATGCTTTCCCTGACGCCTTAGTGCTTCTTTCGGTGCGTTCGGAGGATTCGTGGTGGCGTAGTGCTAGCCAAACAGTAATGAAAACTGAGGGGTTAGTTTCGCCTGAATGGGATGCGATGAACAATGCTGTTCGAGCCTCGAGGTTTTCGACTACGGAATTGGATCGCGAGTCAATGATCGAAGGGTTTAGACAGCACAACGAGCAAGTGCGTCGAGAGGTCGATTCAGGCCGCCTGCTTGAGTGGACTATCGGTGATGGCTGGCAGCCAATTTGTGAGGCCCTACGGCTTCCTGTTCCGGGTGAACCCTTTCCACATACCAACTCTACTCAAGAATGGCTTGAGCGAGAGAGAAATCGCATTGGCGGCAACGACCGGTAGTGGCCGAAAGCGACGTTACCAGATCTCGAATACATGGAGTCCCGATGGTCGGTCTGCGATAGGAAGCGAACATTCGTGGCGCGATTACCGTCGGGGATATCAGATCCGTTGCGATCATCAATCGCGCTGGTACTTCAAGCGCCCCGATGGGCGTTCGATCCCTGGGCATGGCTACAACCCGAAGGAACTGGCTGCCGATGAAATACTGCTCGACGGCGCTTCCGCGGAAGCGTTCGTGAGATCGAGTCTCAACAAGTCGAGTGCGGGCTTTCGCGGGACCGTTCTGCGGGAATGAGTGATCATAGACGCGGCTCGAAGGGTCGATCTTCCACCGGATAACCCAACTCCATCCAGGCATCCAACCCGCCTTGCAACGGATTGACGAGAATGATGCCGTGGCGCCTGAGCATCAGTGCCACACGGGCACTGGTCGCTTCGCTCGGTCAGGTACAGTAGAGAACGACCTCCCGATCACGGTCGATGAGGTGGTGATTGTCTTCGACGGCTTCCGGCGCGATGCGAATCGCTCCGGGAATTGCATGAGGAAACGCGTTGTATTCGATGCGACGGCGCAGATCGACGATCTGCAAGTCATCGCCGCTATCCATGCGCGACTTGAGATCTTGAGGGGTCAAACGCCGTCCCTCCAAGGTGCGCAGGAAGTGACGGCGTTGCAGAAACTTGAAGGCAACGTAGCCGACCAGCAAGCCCACGAGCAAGATACCGAACCAGACCCCGAGTTCCTCCAACAGGGCCCCGAGCTGCGCGAGTTGATTGGAGAACCAAAAAGCCGGGAGGAGGAACGCCGACGCCCAGAGCAGCGAACCGATTCCATCCAGCAGGAAGAACATAGGCCGCGAAACGTTCAACATGCCGGCCATTGGCGGAACGAGTGTCTGCAGTCCCGGAACGAATTTCCCCACGAGCATCGATGCCGCCCCCAGGCGCTCGAACATGCCCGTCGTGTAGCTCACGCAGTAATCGGGCTCCATCGAGAGTCTGCACACGAGGCGAAGCACGGCATGGCCTCGCCGACGGCCGAGCTCATACCAGACCGCGTCACTCAGCAGGCAGGCAATCGTGGTGAGCGCGATACAAAGCCCGATGCTCAGGCTCCCCTGACCCGCCAACGCTCCCGCTGCGAGCAGCACGGGGATCGCAGGAAGCGGCAATCCCAACTGATCGGCCAACGTCCACCCGAACAGCACTGCATAGCCGTGCTCGCGCAGAAACTCGACCAGCGTCTCCAATTAACCACTCCCGGGATTGGGCTGTTCGAGCCTCCGCTTGATGTCTTCAAGCTCCCGCTTGGCGTCTTCGACTTCGCAGCGCAGCTCACCCACGGCTTCCTCCAGTCGATCGAGTCTCTCACTGCCGGGAGTCACCGCTTCGCGGCTGGAACTCATCGGCGCTGTCGGTGTGGGCAACTCGACCTCCCCACTGAACAGATGGGCATAACACGAATCTCGCCTTCCCGTCTCGCGTGGCAGCTTGGTCACGAAAGGTCCCTCGTCATACGCCATCAGCTGCTTCAACGTCTCCTCGACCTCCCGCCCGTCACGGAACTCACATAGCCGATTAGTGCGCGTGCGTAGCTCCCCCGGCGTCTGGGGACCACGCAGAAGCAGCACACAGATGACACCTGCCTCCTGCTCCGTGAAGCGGAAGCCGAACTCGGAATTCAAGAAGCGATGACGGTATTTTGCGACTCGACTCCCAAACTCCGACTTCGAGCTCACGAGATGCCTCTGGATGAGCTCGTCGACGATATCCTGAACGCTGACCTCGTCCAGCGACAGCACCGGTTCGCGATTGCTCTTCTGATTGCACGCATTGGTGAGTGCGTTGAGTGACAGTGGATATTGATTGGGCGTGGTGGTGGCCTTCTCCATCAGCGCGCCGATGACGCGCGCCTCGTCGAGGGTGAGCTCGATGTTCAACGGTCAATCCTCCATTCCCTGCAATCAATACGTACCAGCGACGCGGGCGCGCTGCTGGACCAGCGTCAATACCAGATCGATTGTCGGCGTGGCCACATCCACGAGGCGGCCGAGCTCCTGCACCGCGCTCACGAGCGCATCGATCTCCATGCTTCTACCGCGTTCGAGATCCTGCAGCATCGATGTCTTGTGCGCACCCACTGCCGCCGCGCCGTCGATGCGCTTGTCCACGTCGACTCCAAACCTGACTCCCAGTGCCTCGCCGATGCTCTGCGCTTCCAACATCATCGCCCTGGCAATGCCCCGCGTTCCCGGCTCGGTCGCGATCACATCCAGCGTGGCGTGAGTCAGCGCGCTCAGCGGGTTGAAGCACAGGTTCCCCCAGAGCTTGATCCATATCTCGTTGCGAATCTGCGGGCGCACTGGCGCCTTGAATCCTGCGTCGATCAGCAACTTGCTGAGCCGCTCGCAACGTTCGCTACGCTCGCCCCTTGGTTCGCCGAGAGAGAAGCGATCACCCTCGATATGCTCGATGACCCCTGGCTCTCGCACCTCGCAGGCGGGGTAGACGACGCAGCCGATCACGCGCTCGGGACCAATACAATCCCACTGGCTCGAATCAGGATCGACGCTCTGAAGACGATGATTCTCGTAGGGACCCTCGAGGCCGTAAAAGTACCACCACGGGATGCCGTTCACCGCCGTCACTACGGCGGTATCCTCTCCGAGCATGGGCTGCATGGCGTCGACGATACCGGCCACCGATGGCGCCTTGAGTGTGATGATCACGTAGTCCTGGTCAGGCGCCTCAGCGGGATCGTTGGTGCAGCGTGGATGGGTGATCTCCTCTTCACCATTCACCACGAGCTTCAACCCACGGCTCTGCATGGCCTCGAGATGCGGCCCGCGTGCGATCAACGTCACGTCCGCGCCGCTTGCCGCAAGACGCCCCCCGAGAAATCCACCAATGGCGCCTGCGCCATAGATCGCGATGCGCATCAGGTGAGACCCAGCTTTTCGGCGAGCCCGATGCGCTGCAGCTTGCCCGTCGCGCCTTTGGGAATCTCATCGATGAAGAGTACTTTACGCGGCACCTTGAACCGGGCCAGGCGCTCGGCAGCGAAGCGTCGAATGTCCTTTTCGCTCGCGTGCTGTCCATCGGCAAGAACGATCGCCACCGCCACCTCTTCGCCGAGCTTCTCGTGCGGCATGGCGAACGTCACCACTTGCGCGACCGCGGGATGATCCATCAGCACGTCGTCGACTTCGCGTGGAGAGATCTTCTCGCCGCCACGGTTGATGATTTCCTTCAAGCGCCCCGTGATGGTCAGATAACCGGCCTCATCCATCACCCCCTGATCCCCCGTCCGAAACCATCCATGGGTGAAATTCTCCTGGTTGGCCTGGGGGTTGTTCTCGTAGCCGAGGGTCACGTTCTCGCCTCTGATCACCACTTCACCCACCGCCCCGATGGAGAGAAGCGTGCCCGCCTCGTCCATCACACTCACCTCGGGACCAGCCGCGATTCCAACGCTTCCGGGCTTGCGCTCGGCGGGAGGTAGGGGATTGCTGGTCATCTGGTGGGCCGCTTCGGTCATGGCATAGGCTTCGATCACCGGCGCGTCGAAGGCCTCCTCCAACGCGCGCATCACCTGCGGCGGCAGCGACGAGGACGACGAGCGTATGAATCTGAGCGCGCTTTTCTCGATGACCGCGCTGTTGCGACTCGCGCGGGTGAGAATCGCCTGGTGCATGGTCGGGACCGCGGTGTACCAGGTGGGTGCGGCCTGCGACAACCAGGCAAAGAACCGCAACGCGTTGAATCCCGGGGCGCAGAACACACTCGCCCCGGCACTCAAGCTTGCGACGACGGCGGCCATCAGACCGTGAATGTGAAACAGCGGCATCACGTTCAGGCAACGGTCATCGGCGGTGAGGTTCAGAGTCGTTCGGATATTGGCGGCGCTGGCGCACACGTTCCCATGCGTCAAGGGAACGATCTTCGGTCGCGATGTGGTGCCGGAGGTGTGTAGCACCAGCGCAACGTCGGATTGCTGGGCGAACACCGGCGTATCGACGGTGGCATCGACCTCGAGCTCCCCCGGCGCCTCGAGGGTGAACTCACCGGTAATGCTCGGATCCGCTCGAAGCCTGATGACGGGAATGCCGCGGTCCTGGGCCGCCGCGATTGCGGGTGTGTCGCTGCCCGTCTCCACAACCAGCGCCTTCGCGTCGAGATCCGACAGGTAAAAGTCGAATTCGCTCTTCTGGTACCCGGGATTCAGCGGTGCCGTGGTCGCCCCGCACGCAATGGCAACGAACGCGGTGGCCATCTCCGGTCCATTGGGCAGTACGATGGCGACCCGCTCGTTGCGCCGGATGCCGAACTGATTGAGGGCAACCACCGTATTGTCGACCAGGCGCCGAAGCGACTCATAGCTCAAGTGGCGCCGCTCGCTCGCGGCAATGGCGATGCACTGTGCCGCTCCGATCTGAAGCAGGCTGTGTAGGGTCATCAGATACGATAGCCAGAAAGAACAATTACCTTAAGCCCGGGCCCGGCAGACGCCAGCCCCGTGCGCAGACGCTCTCTCGCGATTCCTAGACGGCGCTCAATGCGATGCCGGAACTTCGGCTGAGGAGCTGATCTAATGTGTCGAGAATCCCAATCAGCTCACCGGAATCGTCCTGCTGGCGGCCGATGGTCTCTTCCGCGAGGGGCTTGATGCCGCAGGCCGTCGGCAATGGCTCGCCGTCCTCGACCAATGAGGTCATACGAGGCACGAAAACGAACTGAAGCCATTGCGGCAGGGTCAAAGTATCGACGCAGAAGGGTTCTGTGCTGGCGAGCACGGTGGGATGCGGTGTGGCTGCCTGCCAGAGCTCCAGACGCCTCATTTCGCTTTCCAGCGCCAGGAGTTCGTGTGACAGGCGATAATAGAGATTCTCGGATTCGCTCAAATCACTCAATTGGCCATCCTGTGTGGTGGTCAGGGATTTTCTACACTATCGTGGCCCGCCCATGCAAGGGGTGAAGGGTCATGGGGCGGTTGCAATGAGGGGAAAACTCAATATGAATCAGGTCCGCTTGGCCTACATCTGCCTGCTGGCCGCCCTGTTGGCGATAGTGGGCTGCAGCACGGTGACGCAGGATTCCTCGGGGAGCAGCCCCAAGGATTCGGGCAGCCGTCCCGCGCAGCCCACGCAGAGCCCGAACGACGATCGCGACTATCGCTATTTGACGTTGCCCAATCAGCTCCCGGTGGTTTTGATATCCGATCCGCAAACGGACATGGCGGCCGCGTCCCTTGCAGCGCATGTGGGCAGCCTGGCAAATTCACCCGAGCGCGAAGGGCTCGCCCACTTCCTCGAGCACATGCTGTTTCTCGGTACCGAAAAGTTCCCGGATCCCGCCGATTACCAGACGTTCATCAACACCCACGGCGGTCGGCGCAATGCATATACCGCGCTGGGGCACACCAATTATTTCTTCGAGATTCAGCCGACTCAGCTCGAGGGGGCACTGGATCGGTTTTCTCAGTTCTTCATCGCACCGCTTTTCAATTCGGATTACGTGATGCGCGAACGCAAAGCCGTGGAAGGCGAATATCGGATGCAGAGAAATGCCGACGGACGGCGCGGCTATGCGGCGCGGCGCATCGCATACAACCCCGAGCATCCTGCTTCTCAGTTCAGTATCGGCAACCTGGCGACTCTGGATGACCTTCCCGAGCAGTCGTTGCGCGACGCGTTGCTCGACTTTTACCAAGCGCACTACTCCGCCAACCGCATGGCCCTCGTCATCTACGGTCGCGAGTCCCTCGAACAGCTCGAGATCTGGGCGCGTGAATATTTCGCGGCGGTGCCGAACCACGACATCCCGCGATTCACGGTCACAGAACCCTTGTTTGCACCCGGCTCATTGCCGAAACATCTCGCCTGGCGATCCCTCAAGCGGCAGCACCTCATTGGATTCCATTTCCCGGTGCCGACCCTCGACCCACACTATCGGGAAGGTCCGGCCCGCTACATCACGAATCTTCTCGGGCACGAAGGCGAAGGTAGCCTCCACGCCTATCTCAAATCCCAGGGTTGGATTGAAAGCCTCGCCGCGGGAGCAGGCGGCGTCGGCGAAGACCATGCGCAAGTGAACATCATGGTCCAGCTCACAGAGTCTGGAAGCAAGCACGTCGCCGAGATCGGGGATGCTGTTTTCGACTACATCGGGCGTGTCGGCTCGCAGGGGGTCGAGCGACATCTCTTCGACGAGCATCGACGCATCACCGAGATCTCCTTCGACTTTCAGGAGAAGGCATCGCCCTCGCGCTATACCACTTCGGTGGCCTCCAACATGCTGGTCTACCCCGCCGAAGACGTGCTGCGCGGGCCATACAGGATGGACCGGTACTCGGAACGTCTGATACGCGACTACCTCGCGAGATTGAACCCGGACAATGTGTTGTTCGAGACCTCCAGTCAAAACCTAGAAACGACAAAGACCGAGCGATGGTTCGGCGTCGAATACAGCCTCGAACCCCTCTCGAAGGAGCTTCGAGGGCGCTGGTCCAACCCACCGCGCAATCCGCAGCTCGCCATCCCGTCACCCAACCCGTTCCTGCCCGAGGATCTCTCGCTGGTCGCCGATGCGACTTCGAACATTCCAGAGTGGCTCGAGGACGGCGCGGGCCTTCGCGCCTGGTATCTGCAGGATACCGAGTTCGGAGTGCCACGCGCACACATTCGGCTGAAGCTCAAGTCACCTATTGCCTACGGCACCGCCAAGGATGCCGTGCTCGCCTCGCTCTATGCGAGTCTGGTGGAGGATGCGCTGAATGAATACGCCTATCCCGCCCTCCTTGCCGGCTTGGGCTACAGCGTCGGGTCGCACCCCGAAGGGCTCATGATCTCGCTCAGCGGATACAGCGATAAGCAACACGTGCTGCTCGATCGCATCGTCACGACTCTCGTTTCCATCGAACCGAGCCGCGAGCGTTTCGAGCTCTACCGCGATCAGCTACGCAAGGGATGGGAGAACATCGCGAAGGAACCTCCCTATCCCCAAGCCTACGCCGAGCTCGGACGCCTCGTCATGGTGCCCTCCTGGACCCCCGAGCAGCTCGCGCAGACGGTGCGCACGGTTGAACTGGACGAGCTCGTTGCATGGATCGAAGCATTCCTCGGCGAGCTCAGCATCGAGGCGCTGCTCGTGGGAAACCTGGACGAGGCAAAGGCAAACGAGCTCGTAGACATTGCGCGGGCCGCGCTGGTGAGCGCATCTCCTGCCCCGCCCGACCGACATCGGCAGGTCGTGAAACTCGAGGCGCAAACGCCACTGCTCAGGAATCTGACTCTCGAGCACGACGACGCAGCCATGGTGTATTACGTGCAAGGCACGAGCGAGGACTACACCGAGCGCGCCCGCTATGGGCTTCTCGCGCACATGATCGGTCCCGGTTACTTTCACGACATGCGCACCGAGCGTCAGCTCGGATACGCCGTCTTTGCAACCCCCGCCATCATGCGCCGGGTGCCGGGTATCGCGTTCGTGGTCCAATCCCCCGTGGCGCCGGCCGGCGAGCTGGTGACGTTGACCAACGCGTTCGCGCGGACCTACCGCGAACGACTCATGTCTATGACTCCCGAAGTGTTCGAGCAACACAAAGCGGGGCTTCTGAGCCAGCTCCTCGAACGTGACACGAACCTGCGGGGCCGTTCCTCGCGGCTCTGGTCCGATGTCGAGCTCGACATCGACACGTTCGACTCCCGCGAGCGCATCGCTCGAGCCCTCGAGACGCTCACGCTCCAGCAATTCGTCACGTTCTACGACAGGTTTCTGGAGCGAATGAATGGCGGTCTCATCGTCGTCTCTCAAGGCAAGTTTCGCGACGCGCCACTGCCCCCAGGCGAATTGGTGGAAGGCCCCCAGGCTTTTCAGAAGGGGCGGCCACGGTTCGATTCATGAGCCGCAAGGTGCTCGACGAACGTGCCGCGATCATCGCTCGAATTCGCGACGACAATCGGCGTGGCGCGTCCGAGCTTGCGCGCGATGCGGTCGCTGCACTCGAGCACGAGATCCCATTTTATGTCTGTGCGGAGAGCTTCAAGCTGAGCGCGAGCACTTCGTTTCCGAACGAGGAGCACGATCCGAGGGAGCTCGAAGCGCCGACGCACCCAGGCATTCGCCCACGCAACTTCTACTTCGAATCGACAGCGGGGCTGATCTCGATGTATCTATCAGACATCGCGATCGAGAATGAGATTGAGCTCGCGCCGAAACGGCGGTAACGAGTCCATGATGTCGCGCCCGTAGCTCTTGGTGACGATGCGCGGATCGAGCAGCGTGATCCGGCCGTGATCCTCTTCGCTGCGAATCAGTCGCCCGCATGCCTGCACGAGGCGTAGCGCGGCGTCGGGTACCGCCAGCGTGTAAAACGCATTGCGCCCCTGATCCTCCACCCACTCCGAGAGTCCTTCCGCGATGGGATCGTCCGGAACGCCGAACGGAAGCTTTGCGATGATCACGTGACCCAGGTAGTGACCCTCCAGGTCGATGCCCTCGGCAAAGCTCTGCAACCCGAAGATGGCACTACCCTCCCCTCGATCGCGCCTTGCGCGGTGTTCCTCCAGCATGGCGTGGCGAGGCAGCGAGCCTTGCACGAGTGCCGCCGAGGTGATGTCTTCGGGAAGCTGCGCCAGGACGCTGCGAAGCTGGCGCCAGGACATGAACAGCAGCAATGTCCCCTCGTCCGGGTCGATGAGACGCGGCAGAAGCTCCGCGAGCTCGCCATCGTGCGCGGGCGGATCACGCGGATCGCTGCGCATGGCTGGAACCTGAAACACACCGAGACGCTCATAGTCGAACGGGCTCGGATAACGCGCCATGAGCGCACCGTCGGGCACGCCGCTCTCCATCTGCAGGCGATCGAAGCTCCCAAGGGCCGTCAACGTGGCAGACGTGACGAGCGCTGCATGACAACGCGTCCAGAGCGAATCCTCGAGGAT
>JAPULC010000131.1 GCA_027295305.1 Gammaproteobacteria bacterium | reverse complement strand
CAAGATCACTCCAGAACGCGAGGCCAGCAGTTGCCATGGAACGATGTTGGAATGATGCTCCATCACCGTCAGGACGATTTCGTCTCCCGGCTCGAGACCAGACCCCCAGGCGTTGGAGACCAGGTTGATCGACTCCGTGGTCCCACGCGTGAATATGACCTCGGCGGGGTCTGAAGCGCCGATGAACCCGGCGACGACTGAACGAGCATTTTCGTAGGCGTCCGTGGCCTCGATGCTCAATTGGTGCGCTCCGCGATGAACATTCGCATGGTGCTGTTCCAGATACTCGGTCATGGCCCGAATGACCCGTGTCGGTTTCTGGGAGCTGGCCGCGCTGTCGAGATAGACCAGCGGCCGGCCATGCACTTCGCGGCTCAAGATGGGGAAGTCCGCACGGACGCGGTCCACGTCCAGAACGAGCATCGTATTCATCGGACGTCTACTCTCTACTCCGTGTACTGTCACAGCCTGACTAGTATCGCACCGTCTTCAACACGACACTCGTACGATTTCACGGGCCGAACGGCCGGGAGAGCCTTTGCCAGTCCTGTACGGAGGTCGAATCGAGCACCGTGCAAGACGCACTCCACCTGCCCGTTGACAATTTCTCCATCCGATAATGGAAACTCCTCATGCGAACACTCATCGTGCAACGCAAGGATCTCGCCTTCGGAATTCGCCAGCACGATGCTGACGCCATCCAGTTCAACCGCGAGCAGCGCGTTTTCGGGCACATCGTCCAGCTGGGCCACCGTCCGAAATTCGCTCACAGGATCTCGATCTTACGCTCTATGGCGTCCGTCATCCGGTCACGTACGCTGTCGACGGGCATTCTTGCCAGCACCTCACCGAAGAACCCGAACACGAGCAGGCGCTCTGCCTGTTCGCGAGTGAGACCGCGGGTTGTCAGATAGAACAGTTGATGCTCGTCTACCTGGCCTGCCGTCGCGGCGTGCGAGCACTTCACGTCATCGGCGGCGATCTCGAGGCTTGGCAGCGTGGTGGCCTTGCTGTCAGGGCTGAGAAGCAGGTTGCGGTTCGTCTGATAGGCGTCCGTGAGCTGGGCGCCCTTGTCGACTCGAATCAGTCCCCGGAACACGCTGTTTGCGCGATCAGTCAGCGCGCCCTTGAACAGCAGGTCGCTGTGTGCGTTTGGCGCAACGTGATGTTGCAGCGTGTGAAAGTCGAAGTGTTGATCGCGGCCACCGAACCACAGGGCCAGCATCTCGCTGTCCGATCCCGGGCCGAGCAGATGGCTGGTCACGTCGCAGCGTGACTGATCGGCTCCCAGGCTTACGTTGAAGCTGTTCAGCGTGCAGTCCCGGGGCGTGTTCGCGTGCTGCATGCTGAAATGTCTTACACCGGAACCGAATCTCTGCAGGGCCAGGTAGTTGACCAGTGCGCCGTCGCCGCCGAACACCTCGACGCCGTTCAGGCTGAGTGAGTCCTCGGCGAGATCATCGGACAGGAACTCGTCGATGACCGTGACCTCCGCGCCACGCTCGACGATGATCAGTGAATGGCTTGAGAGCATCGCGCCGGTACGTGACAACCAGCGGATGATGTGCACCGGGTCCTCGACCCGGACACCCTGCGGCACGAACAGGACATAACCGCCAGACAGCGCCGCTACATGCAGCGACCACAGCTTGCGTTCCATCGGGGCGATATCGCTCGCGAACAGGAAACGCTCGATGAGATCCGGGCGCTGCTCAACGATTCGGGCTATCGGGGCGAACACGACGCCGGCATCCGCGGCCTCGGGCGCGAGCTCGAGGCGCACTACCGTCGCGTCGATCTCGACGAGCGTGCCACTGCGCTTGCTCTCGTCGGTGAGGATCTCTCGAACTGCGCCGGGAAGATCGTCCAAAGCCATCGGCTCGGCGGTCGGGTCGCCAGTCTCGATTTGCTCGAAACGCTCCGGGTCGAGCTTCGTCAGGTCAGTGTAACGCCACTCTTCGCTCTTGCGGGTCGGCATCGGCAAAGAACGATACTCCTCCCACGCCGCCTTCCGCTTTTCGGCCAGCAATTCCGGCCCACCGATCGCCTGCGGTGGCGTCAAAATTCCGTCCACCAATCTGCCTCCATGTATGTTGAACCGGGGCGCGGCCTCAGCCGACGCTCCCTTCCATTTGCAATTCGATCAATCGATTCAACTCGATCGCATACTCGAACGGGAGCTCCTTGGCGATCGGCTCTATGAAGCCGCGGACGATCATCGTCATCGCCTGCTCCGTGCTCAGTCCACGGCTCGTCAGATAAAACAACTGCTCTTCGCCCACCTTCGAGACGGATGCCTCGTGTCCGATCGATGACTGACTCTCGTCGATTTCGATGTACGGATACGTGTCCGTGCGCGACGTATCGTTCAGCAGCAGGGCATCGCACTCAACCCTGGATGTCGAGCCGACCGCGCCTTCGTAGACCTTGCACAGTCCGCGATACGACGACCGTCCGGTTCCCTTGCTGATCGACTTGGAGACGATCAGCGAGGTGGTATTGGGCGCAGCATGGATCACCTTGCCGCCCGTGTCCTGGTGCTGGCCGTCGCCGGCGTACGCGATGGACAGGATTTCACCGTGCGCACCCTCGCCTACGAGAAAGCACGACGGGTACTTCATCGTG
>JAPULC010000130.1 GCA_027295305.1 Gammaproteobacteria bacterium | reverse complement strand
GTAGAGACTCGCCTTGCCGAGGCCGGTGGCGCGAGCGATCTCGGCGATGGTGGCGCCATCGAAACCCCGGTCTCGAAATACCCCGAGTAGCCGGTCCAGCAGGTCTTCGCGGGAGAGCAAGGCTTGGGGCATGTGCTCTGTATCCCGTATGGGCCAAGGAGCACATCATAGCCCACCGGACGAGCGTTCGCAGTGCTTTACCGAACGCTCGTTTAGAGGCGGAATTGGAGTGGGCTCGACTCCGAGGGTACCTCCGGGATTGAAAACATCGAGAGAATTGACAGCATGAAAGCCTTGTCTGAGACTTCGACGCCTAATTCGTTTGAATGAAAAGCTGAGGCCCGACCGGTGGCGCGAGCCGCGCTCTCGAGCAGGGTCCTTTGGGGGAAACTCAATGAAGTTTGGTATTTTCTATGAGCACCAGCTGCCACGTCCCTGGAAGGAGGGAGACGAGCTGAAGCTCTTTCAGGACGCACTGGAGCAGGTGGAGGTCGCCGATCGGCTGGGCATCGACTACGCGTGGGAAGTCGAGCACCACTTTCTGGAGGAATATTCCCACTCCTCGGCGCCGGAAGTATTTCTGGCAGCGTGTTCCCAGCGCACCAAGAACATCCGTCTCGGTCAGGGCATCCGCCAGGTCATCCCCGGCTACAACCATCCGGCGCGCACCGCAGAGACTGTGGCGACCCTCGATCTCGTATCCAACGGGCGGGTGGATTTCGGGACCGGTGAGTCCTCGGCCATCCTCGAGCTCGCCGGCTTCAACGTCACGGTGGCGGACAAGCGCAAGGCGTATCTCGAGGCCACCGAGCAGATCTGCAACATGATGGCCATGGACCCCTATCCGGGCTACAAGGGCAGATACTTCGAGATGCCGTGCCGCAATGTGGTGCCGAAGCCGGTGCAGCGACCGCATCCGCCGCTTTGGGTGGCGTGCTCTCAGCGCGAAACGATTCGCATGGCGGCTCGGCTCGGCATGGGGGCGTTGACCTTCGCATTCGTCGATCCGTTGGAGGCCCAATCCTGGGTCGACGAGTACTACGGCATCATCAAGAGCGAGGAGTGCGTGCCCATCGGGCATGCGGTCAACGCCAACATCTGCATGGTGTCGAGCTTCTCGTGTCACCACGATCGCGAGCAGGCGATTCAACGTGGACTCGAAGGCTTCGAGTTCTTCGGCTATGCCCTCGGGAGCCTGTACGGGTTCGGTGAGCACAAGCCGGGACGCACTGATCTGTGGCAACAGTTCCAGGGAGCACGCAAGGCCCAGCTCGAAGCGAACCCCCTCGACTTGAGCGCGGCGCTGACCGGCGGTCGCGGCGGCATCGGCACCCCGGAAGATCTCCGCACCCATCTGCGCAAGTTCGACGCGGTCGGCGTGGATCAAGTGACCTTCATCCAGCAGGCGGGACTCAACACACACGAGCACATTTGCGAGTCTCTCGAGCTCTTCTCGAAGGAGGTGATGGGGGAGTTCAAGGAGAAGGAAGACGAGCGCGAGCAAAAGAAGGCAGAGGAGATGGCGCCCTATATAGAGGCGGCCCTCGCCCGCAAGGAGAGGATGCGAGAGCTCAGGGACGAGGACATTCCCGTTTTTCCCGCACTCGGCCGCCGCATCGCCGAAGAAAGCGTGGAAGAGCCATCGATCTACGAGAAGCCCGCGGCGGCAGGTTGAGGGCAAAGCCCTCAACTCAGCAGTTTTGCGTCGCAAAACTGCCCAGCGGCAAGGCTACGTTTGGTGTGGGCCGCGTAGGCTTGAGCCGCGAATTATCGGAATTGGTATTGGTGCATTCGCGGCAAGCCGCGGATACGGCTACCTCTATTCGGTCACGGGGAAAATAGATGCAGGATCTCGAAGGAAAGGTGGCGTTCATCACGGGGGGCGCGAGTGGAATCGGGCTTGCCATAGCGCGTTCGTTTGCCGCTGCCGGAATGAAGGTCGTGATCGCCGACATCCAGACAGATGCCCTCGAGAAAGCGGCTGCCGAGCTCAAGGGAAGCAATGCCGATGTGTTGGCCATCGAGCTGGACGTCACTGACAGGGACGCGATGACGCGGGCAGCCGACGAAGCCGAGGCGGCCTTCGGCAACGTGCACGTGCTGTGCAACAACGCCGGGGTGGTGGCTTTTGGTCCGCTGATCGATGCGACCTATGAGGATTGGGATTGGGTGATTGGCGTCAATTTGCATGGCGTCATCAACGGTATTCAGACCTTTCTCCCGCGCATCAAGGGCCACGGTGAAGGCGGACACGTGGTGAATACCGCCTCGATTGCCGGACACGTCGCGTTGCCCGGACTGGGAATCTACAACGCGACGAAATACGCCGTGGTAGGAATCTCCGAGACATTGGTGCAGGAGCTCGAGCCCGATGGCATCGGCGTATCGGTGTTGTGTCCTGGCTTCGTGGATACCAACATCTACGATTCACAGCGCAATCGGCCGAAGGCGCTGCAGAACCCGGACTCCGATCCCGGTCAAGATTTCCTCGGCGGAAGCGAGCAGGTGGAGCAGGTGGAGCAGGTGGAGCAGGTGCGCCAGAGTGCGATGGATCCTGCCCTGGTCGGTGAGAAGGTTCTCGAAGCGGTACGCAACAACGAGTTCTACATTCTCACCCACCCCGATTTCAGGCCGCTCGTGGAGGGGCGCATGCAGAAGATTGTCGAGGGCTTCGAGCGCGGTTAATCCTTCCGCCGCTCAAGCAGTTGACGTGGCTTGATCGCGTAGCATGCCCTCGGAGATCAGAAAAGATTCGATACGGTCCAGACCTACCCCGGTCTTGAGATTGCTGAACACGAACGGTCGCTCGTTGCGCATGCGCCTGCTATCGCGCTCCATGACCTCGAGGGATGCACCGACGTGCGGCGCAAGATCGATCTTGTTGATCACCAGGAGGTCCGATCGCGTAATGCCGGGTCCACCCTTCCTTGGAATCTTGTCGCCCGCGGCCACATCGATGACGTAGATCGTGAGATCGACCAGCTCGGGACTGAACGTTGCGCTGAGGTTGTCGCCGCCGCTTTCGACAATCACGAGATCGAGGTCTGGAAACTTGCGATCGAGAGCGTCGATTGCCGCGAGATTCATCGAAGCGTCTTCCCTGATTGCGGTATGTGGGCATCCGCCCGTTTCGACGCCAACAATGCGATCCTCGGTCAAGGCCTGGGCGCGCAAGAGAAACTGCGCGTCTTCCTTCGTGTAAATGTCGTTGGTCACCACGGCGATCTCGAAGCGGTCACGCATCCGCTTGCACAAAGCCTCTATCAGGCTCGTCTTGCCGGACCCAACGGGTCCTCCGACACCTAAGCGTAATGTTTGCTGACTCAATGAACGATCCTCAAGAACGAAACAGTCTCGTGTACTGGGTTTCGTGTCGTGCGCTCGCGATGGCGAGCCCGGGTAGGCTCATGCCGAGCTCATCGTCGCTGCATTTCATCCCTCGCTCGACCACGCCTTCGAGCTTGGCTGACAGTTCTCGCAGCAGTCGTTGGCCTGCGCTATGTCCGAGAGGCACGAGCTTGAT
>JAPULC010000013.1 GCA_027295305.1 Gammaproteobacteria bacterium | reverse complement strand
TCGATCAAGGCGGCGCGATCCCGACCAAACACAGCGGGGAAGGGGAGGACGTCTCCCCGGCGCTCGCCTGGAGCAACCCGCCGGCGGAGGCTAAAGCCTACGCCGTCATCTGCCACGACCCGGATGCGCCCTTGGTGAGCGCGAACGGCACCTACGGCTTCGTGCACTGGGTGCTCTACAACATCCCCGGGAGTGTCACCAGCCTCGCCGAAGGCGACGACGGCTACACAAGCGGTATGACCGGCTTCGGCAAGGCGGGCTATGGCGGTCCCATGCCGCCGAACGGACACGGGACGCACAACTATTTCTTCTGGGTGCTTGCGCTGAATAACGACACGCAACTCGATGAAGGCCTGACCCTCTGGGACCTGCTCGCAAAAGTCGAGCCGAACCTGATCGCGATGAATCGGCTCGTCGGCACTTACGAGCGCGATTAGCATGAGACCGATGCGCTTCGCCACGCTTTCTGCGTTGGTCCTGCTCCTCCGAGCCGGCGATGATTCGTCTTTTCAAGACCTCAGCCGGCTCGACTCTTGAGCTTGTGCCATCTTCATGTCACGTGTCGTCTCGCGCCATACGTTGCTGCAACCACTCAGACTGTCGCACCAGCTCCTGCGCGTAGGCGCGGGTGAACACCTTTGCATCGGATGCCGACAGATGAGACCACTCCGGTATATCGAGCCCCTGCATGCTCTCGTAGTCCTCGAAGTGCAGCCCAAGGCTCGCCGTCTCCGAGATCACACGGTCGTAGAAGTCAGATCGTCGAAGATGCTCGCGTTCGATGTCTTGATAGAACACCGCCGAAGGACAGCGTACGAATACGACCTCTCCGCCGCGTGCGCGAATCTTGTCGACGTCACGCACAGTGGCTGCGACGGTTTCGTCTGCGCGCTCGAAGCCCTCGAGTAAGGTCGGTTTCCGAAGCGCCCATCCGGCCATCCAGGCGTGCTTCGCGTGGTCGTTGAGGTGTCCCGGGGTTTCGATGCGGTGCCATAGGCTCGTCTGACGGTCGCTTTCACTGAACGCCAGCTTCCAGACCTCGTCATAGGGGGGCGCCGTTCCGCTGCGTTCATGTGCGCCCATGGAACCACGCGATATGAGGGGTACCAGCCCGTAGTCGGGATCGATGAACGCCAGCGCCCGAGAGAGCATCAAATGAAGCGCGTGGCCGAATCGTTGTGACGGCGTCTCACTGCGGTAGTGCTCGAGGTTACCTTCATATAATCCCACCTCGGGGGGCATGAAGTAGAGGATCTCCGTCATGCCGATGATCAGCAGGCCGTCGAAGTCGGGATCATTCGCCAGATCGGTGAGAAACGAGCTCGCGCTCGTGCCCGCTAAGGCAAGCTGCACGGGCCGGATGCCGGTGACTTCCTCGAAGACATCGAGGTCGGTGTCGAACAGTATCCTCGAAGCTCCGATGATCGCGACTTCGGCTTCTCCCGCGTCCACCTTGCGCCTTTCGACGGCCCAATGCGCAGGGCTTTCCCCGATGTCGTCTGTGGACAATCCCACGCTGCGCATCGCGTATTCCCATACACCGATGCTCGTCAACACCACGGCGAAGGCGATCCATACGACCCATGAGGACAGCCGGGGGATCTCGCGTTCGTAGAAGGGCGCTTCGTCTGTTCTCATTTCACTCATGTCGGCAGCCCTCAGAACTGGAAATAGATGAATGCATCGCCGGTCCCTTGAGTAGTGATGATCGCGAACAACATCGCCCCCCACAAGACGCCGAGCAGCCAGGTGGGCGTACGCGCAGCCACGTCCTCCAACGAGCGCTCCCGCATGAACCAGTGAACGCTCACCAGGGATCCAATGACGACCACCGTGTGGATCACGCGAATCGTCGGCACTACCGCAATGGCGTCTGTCTGCAAACCCACCATCGAGACGATCATGCCGAAGGCGGTGGAAAAGTCCTGGGCCCGAAAGAACACCCAGGTGATGTTGACGGCGAAATAGGTGACCAGCGCCATGAAGAACTGAAACACTACGTTCTGCGCTATCCGCGCTCCCGCGAAACGCTCCTCCAACCATCGTTCGATGGCGAGAAAGATGCCGTGCAATCCGCCCCACACGACAAAGGTCCAGCTGGCGCCGTGCCACAGCCCCCCGAGCAGCATGGTCGTCATCAGGTTGGCGTACGTTCGTGCACGCCCCTTGCGGTTGCCTCCCAGGGGAATGTAGAGGTAATCGCGCAGCCAGCTCGAAAGGGAAATGTGCCAGCGACTCCAGAAGTCCCGGAAACCGATTGCGGCGTAGGGAAATTGGAAGTTGTTGGGCAGCGAAAATCCGAGGCACAGACCGACGCCGATGGCGGTGGTGGAGTAGCCCGCGAAGTCACAAAAGATCTGACCCGAGAATGCGAGTGTGCCGAGCCAGGCGTCGAGCCAAAGGACTGGTTCTCCGGCGCCGAACACGGCGTCCGCCACCGGGGCCAACAGGCCGTCGGCAATGACGACCTTGTTGAACAGGCCGATGGTCATCAGTCCAAGGCCCCATCTGAGCTGGGTCAATGACGCGCGACGCGGTTGTGCGAACTGTGGGATCAACTGAGTCGGGCGCACGATGGGACCGGCAACGAGCTGCGGAAAGAAGGTCACGAACAGGGCGAAGTCCAGGAACGACTTCGTTGGGGCCGCTCGTCGCAAATAAATATCCAGGCTATAAGCCATCGTCTGGAACGTATAAAAGGAAATGCCGACGGGCAGCACGATGCTCCATGGCGGCGGCGTGTAGGTGACACCAACGCTCGCCATGGCCACCTGCCAGTTCTGCAATAGAAAGTCGCCGTATTTGAAGAATCCGAGCACGCCGAGATTCACCGCGATTGAGGCGATCAGCCACAGCCGTCTATGGGGTTGTCGTTCCTCCGCGTAGATTCGTCGTGCGACGAACCAGTCCACCAACGTCGACAGCCACAGCAGCAGGACAAACGGGGGGTTCCATGCGGCGTAGAAGAGATAGCTTGCGAGGAGCAGATTGGTTTTCTTGACTCGCCAGCTGAAGGGCAAGTTATGCAACGCCAGAACAACGGCGAAGAACACTATGAAGGTGAGTGAGTTGAAGAGCATCAGCTCACCCGCGCCCTAGCCCAAGACATTTCGTCTGATTCTTGTTTGGCAGCCTCTCCCGAACGCGGAGACTAAGTGATGAAGGGGACTTTCGCTAGCGTGCTGAAAGCTCGAGGGACGGGCTTCAGCCGCGATGAGTACATCTCTCGTCGCGAATCCGGATGATGGGTGTCCCGAATTGAGTTTACCGAATTGAGTTTTATGCGCAAAAGCCGAGCAACGGCGGCGCTCGACGAACGGTGTAGTAAAGTAACGGCCAACTCGAGTGTAAGGAATAGGTAACCCATGAGTGACCCGGCAGGAGAGCTACCCACCGCCGCACCCGAAGAGGTCGGCATGTCCAGCGAGCGTCTGGCGCGGATCGGCCATAAGATGCAGCAATCGATTGCGAGCGGCAGGATCCAGGGCGCCGTCACCGCGGTGGCCCGACGCGGCAAAGTCGTTCACTTCGAGACCCACGGGCAAATGGACGTCGAAGCGGCTCGGCCGATGGAGAAGGACGCCATCTTCCGCATGGCATCCTCGACCAAACCGATTCTCGGCGTTGCCGCGATGATGATGATCGAGGAAGGCCTCATCCGCCCGAGCAATAAGGTGACGCGCTTCCTACCGGAGTTCAACGACACCCAGGTGGCGGTCCTGGAAGAGCCGACCGATGAGGACATCAGCCCCCGTGTCGTCCAAAGTGAAAAGATTCCGCCGCATCGACTGGTGCCCGCCGAACGGCCGATCACCATCGAGCATCTTCTGACACATACCTCGGGGCTCTTGAGCATGGGCTTGGGTTCGGCCATTTCCGGGATGAGGCCGCGTGGGCCGGATGTGACCCTTGCGAGCTATATCCCGACTCTCGGCGAGGTACCGCTCGACTTCCAGCCGGGCACTCGTTGGACCTACAGTCCCGGCGCGGGCCTCGATGTGGTGGCGCGGATCATCGAGATGGTGTCCGAGACGCCATTCGACGAGTTCATCCGCACGCGCATCTTCGAGCCCCTCGGGATGACCAACACTTACTTCAACGTCCCTGCAGAGAAGGAAGCAAAGCGCGTGGTGATACACGGCCGGGACATGAGCGCGTGGAACCGGGGCCCGACGAAGTATTTTTCGGCCTCCGGTGGATTGTCGAGCACCGCCGAGGACTTTCTTCGCTTCGAGCAGATGTTGGCGCACGGCGGGCAACTCTTCGGTAACCGTCTGCTCAGCCCACGTTCGATCGAGGTGATGGCCGCGAATCACGTCGGCGATCTATTCGCCGGCGTGGCCGGCGGTCAATCCGGCATGGGTTTCGGCTACACGGTGTCGATGGTGCTCGATCCAATCGCCGCGGACAGTCGCCGCAGCGCGGGAGCATTTGGCTGGGGCGGCGCGTTCGGCACGCAGTCGTGGACCGACCCACGTGATGCGCTCACTGCGGTTTTGATGCTGCAACAACCGCATTTGTCGACCCAGTACGATTTCGACAACGCGGTGCGCCAGGCCATCACCGACTGAGCCAGGAGAAAGCGTGAACGCTGATTGAGGACATCCATCATTTGCCGGCCCGAAACAGATGATGGATGTCTCGAAATCATCCCGGGTGGTCGCCCTGTCCGACGGCGGCGAGACGACACTGGCAAGCGGACTTCCGGCACCGACGGGTCTCGCTGTCGAACGCGGGCGCTCTATGTGTCGGATCGAAGCCTCGGTCAGATTCTGATGATCGCGAGCGACGGCAAGGGGCTGCGCCAAAAAAAATCTACTTAGTTGCCAAAAATACTCAATAAGAAATTCATTCTGATTCCATATGCCCCATAAAAACTTTGCTAGCGAAGATATCAATCGC
>JAPULC010000129.1 GCA_027295305.1 Gammaproteobacteria bacterium | reverse complement strand
GCTGCACCCGCTACGCCCGCCCGAGAAACCTCCGGCACCGGCTCCGTGCGAAGATCTTCACTCGGATCAGACGTCCTGTCTGCGAGGCTGGCCTATCGGCGCCGCTCTTTACATCCCTCTCTTTCCATATAAAGAGCGCCCGCGAGAAGAGATTCCAGCACCCACTTCTGGGCGCCAGCTCGGTAGAACGAGACGTCTGCAAGAAGGAGCATCGCTCTGCCCAGGTTCTACATCCTTCAGTTTATGTAGTGATGAAGGGGAGTGGCTGCCGGAGGTTTCTCGGGCGGGCGTAGCGGGTGCAGCGTACAGGGACGTGCAAGCTGTACCCGGTCCGCCCGCGAGGAGGACATGGATGTCGGCACCAGCGCTTTGCGCTGGGGCTTGGCGGTAGCACGGGGAACCTCAGGCGTCCGCGCCTTGCGAGGCTCTCCACACCAAGTCTGAATCTTCCATTCAGGCCGATCTGATACCATTGCGGGTCTTTCAAACCACGTCGGCCAGGACCCTTAAGTGTCGAGAGTTCGCATCAAGATCTGTGGGATCACCCGGTCGGAGGATGCACGTGCGGCGGTGGCATTGGGGGCGGATGCGCTTGGATTCGTGTTCTATGAACCGAGCCCGCGCAATGTGGACCTCGAGCGGGCCAGTGCCATCGTCGCGGAGCTGCCTCCATTCGTGAGCGCCGTCGGGGTGTTCGTCGATCCGGACACCGCGAGGGTAGAAGAGGTGCTGAGCGAGGTGCGCCTGGATGTCCTGCAATTCCACGGCGACGAGCGCCCAGAAGACTGCGAGCGCTTCGGCAGGCCCTATTTGAAGAGCATCCGCATGAAGCCGGGTATCGATCCTCGAAGCGTGGCGAGGGCGCATGCGGGGGCCCAGGCACTGTTGTTCGACGCGTATGTGCCGGACAAGCCTGGTGGTGCAGGACAGACCTTCGACTGGTCGTTAGTGCCCTCCGATCTGGATAAACCCGTCGTGCTCGCCGGCGGACTGACTGCGGACAACGTAGCGGATGCCATTCGCCGCGTGCAACCTTACGGTGTCGATGTCAGTGGCGGAGTGGAAGGTTCACGCAAGGGCGTCAAGGACCTGCAGAAGATGCAACGATTCATCGGAGCGGTTCAAGGTGTCTGACTCGGGAATCAAACCCGGGCGCAAATCGAAGCCGCGTTACCAGCAGCCGGACGAACGCGGGCACTTCGGCGTCTACGGTGGACGGTTCGTCTCCGAAACTCTGACCTATGCGCTCGACGAGCTACTGGAGACCTACGAGCGGTGCCGAGGTGACGAGAGCTTCCAGGCCGAACTCGCCACTTATCTGCGCGACTTCGTTGGGCGCCCCACGCCTCTGTATTTTGCGGAAAGACTGACACGCGAGCTTGGGGGTGCGCGCGTGTATCTGAAGCGCGAGGACCTGGCGCATACCGGCGCCCACAAGATCAACAATACGGTAGGTCAGGGACTGCTGGCGAAGCGGATGGGCAAGCCTCGCGTGATTGCGGAGACAGGGGCCGGCCAGCACGGTGTCGCAACCGCCACGATCGCGGCGCGGCTGGGGCTCGAGTGTCGCGTGTACATGGGTGAAGAGGATGTGCACCGCCAGAGCATCAACGTTTATCGCATGAAGCTTCTGGGGGCCGAGGTGGTCACCGTGCGCACGGGCACGCGCACATTGAAAGATGCGATGAGTGAGGCGCTCAGGGATTGGGTGACCCACGTGGACGACACCCATTACATCATCGGTTCGGTTGCAGGACCGCACCCGTTTCCGTTGCTCGTGCGTGACTTTCAGGCCGTGATCGGACATGAGGTACGCGATCAGTGCATGGCGCAGATCGGCGCCGATCCGGACGTCCTCGTGGCGTGCGTAGGCGGCGGATCCAATGCCATGGGGCTGTTTTATGCGTTCATCGAGGACGAAGCCATTCGCATGGTGGGGGTGGAAGCCGGTGGCCTCGGCCTCGCGAGCGGTCACCACGCGGCGCCCTTGAATGCGGGCCGGCCCGGGGTCCTCCACGGTAGCCGCACCTATGTCATGGAGGACGACGATGGACAGATCGTGGCGACACACTCCATCAGCGCCGGGCTCGATTATCCGGGGGTTGGCCCCGAGCACTCGCTACTCAAAGACATCGGGCGGGTGGAATATGCGACGGCCACCGATGACCAAGCGGTCGACGCGTTTCGGTGTCTCAACCGCATCGAGGGCATCATGCCTGCCCTCGAGACGAGCCACGCCTTGGCATGGGTGGCGGAGCACGCACCGGGTATGGCGACGAGCGACGTCATCGTCGTGAACCTCTCCGGGCGCGGCGACAAAGACATCTTCACGGTAGCGACGATAGACGGCATCTCATTGTGAGCCGGCTTGACGGAACCTTTCAGAGGCTGAAGGCCGCTCGACGCAAGGCGCTCGTTACGTATATCAGCGCCGGCGACCCCAGCCTTCGAGCCACGGTTCCGGCCATGCATACCCTCGTCTCGGCAGGGGCCGACATCATCGAGTTGGGGTTGCCGTTCTCCGATCCGGAAGCCGACGGTCCCTCCATACAAGCCGCATACGAGCGCGCATTGGGCGCTGGGACCAACCTCTCCCGCGTGCTGGAAATGGTGGCGGAATTTCGAGGTGGCGATCGTGAGACCCCTGTGGTGCTCATGGGTTATCTGAACAATATCGAGCGGATGGGGTTTGCGACGTTTGCTGATCGCGCCCACGAAGCGGGTGTCGACGGTGTGCTGATGGTGAATCTACCTCCGGAGGAAGCCGCTGACTTGAAGCGCGAGCTCGAGCGGTTCGACATCTCGCTCATTTTTCTGGTGGCACCCACTACGACCCGAGGGCGAGCGAAGCTGATCGCTGGACAAGCGTCCGGCTTCATCTACTACGTGACATTGAAAGGCGTTACCGGCGCGTCCCATGCGGTGGTGGACGACGTGATGCGCCGCATCGAGCCGCTTCGCGGACTATCCGATCTCCCGATTCTCGTGGGGTTCGGCATCAAGAGTGCCCAATCTGCTTCGGACTTTGCGATCGCCGCCGATGGCGTCGTGGTGGGCTCTGTTCTCGTGGACATCATGGGGGCGCACGCGGGGTCCGAAGAAGCTATTTTCCCGGAGCTGGCCAAGTGTGTCGGTGCCATGCGAGTGGCCATGGATGCCAACACCTGACGCATGGCAGTGCGTTTCCAAGGCCTCGATCAATGGCTGACGTGGCTAGACGGGCTTCACCCGCACAAAATGGATCTGGGGCTAGAGCGGGTCGGCGAGGTTGCTGGGCGCCTCGAGGTGACGCGCCCCGCGCCTATCGTCGTGACGGTGGCGGGACCCAATGGCAAGGGTTCGACGTTGAAGACGTTGGAATCGCTGTTGTTCGCGCATCAAATTGTGGTGGGTAGCACCTACTCCCCGCATCTGCACCGCTTCAATGAACGTATCGCGATCAACGCCGAACCCGTGGCGGACGCGCGTATCGTGGAGGCCTTCGCCACCATCGATGAGGCGCGTGGCGACATTTCACTCACCTATTTCGAGTTCGGCGCGCTTGCGGCACTTCTGATATTCCGGAGAGCGAAAGTCCAAGTGGCGTTGCTCGAGGTAGGGCTGGGGGGACGCCTCGACGCGGTGAACCTGTGTGATGCCGACGTCGCGGTCATCACGTCCGTGGATCTCGATCATCAGGCCTATCTCGGGGATGACCGGGAGAGCATTGGACGCGAAAAGGCGGGCATCCTGAGAGCCGGCATTCCCCTGGTGGTAGGAGAGCACGATCCGCCCGCCAGCGTTCTCGACGCCGCCCGGACCCTCGACTGCCCGCTCTACATGCGCGGGCGAGATTTCGATTTCGATGGGTGTCAGAACGAGCCAAATTGGCATTGGTGGTCCCGTGGCCCTCGGCCCAGCGGGCAGTTCGAGGATCTTCCGCGCTGCTCCGTGGCCTTGGAGAACGCTGCAACGGCGCTCATGGCGTTCGCTCTGCTGGATGTCCCCATGCGTCTGGATGCCATACGTTCGGGGGTGGCTCGGGCGAGCTTGAGGGGACGTTTCGAAGTCATTCCGGGAGAGGTCCCGGTGGTGGTGGATGTGGCGCATAATCCGCATGGCGCCCGGCATCTGGCGAAGCGGCTGCGTGACGAATCCAAGGCCAGGACCTTTGCCGTGCTGGGCATGCTGGGAGATAAGGATCCGAATGCGGTGGCCACAGCGTTGGACGATGTAGTCGACACATGGTTTCTGGCTCCCGTTCACGATCTCAGGAGTATGGGCGTGGAAGAGCTCGGGAGGCGTATGGCCAGCCCCAACCGCCGCTGTTTGTCATCGGTTTCGGTGACAGAGGCGCTGTCGCGTGCCCTCGAGATCGCAGAGCCGGGTGACCGCGTGCTCGTATGTGGTTCCTTTGCGGCGGTTGCCGAAGGGCGCGAAGCCCTGGGAAGGGGATCTTAAGCGTTGGACGAGCGCATCAAGTATCGTCTCACCGGAGCCGTGGTGGCGGTCTCCCTCGCCATCATCTTCCTGCCGATGCTATTCGATGGCGCGGGGGTACCCGACATTCCGTTCGAGGTCGACTTGCCGGCGCCGCCCGTGAGCGCGGTCGATCCGTTGCCGGAGCGCAGTGAGGAGGCATGGGCGTTCGTGGACGAGGTGGACCACTTGCGCGAGCGCTTTGATCGCTCGCCGGCGTTGATCGGGCAGCCTGAGCATCGTGCGATCGGGTTGGACGAAGCCTCTAGCGGAGCGGACGCGGAGGGCGTGCCACTGGCGTGGAGTGTGCAGCTCGCGAGTTTTTTGCGCGAAGACAATGCGGTGGGGCTTCGCGATCAGCTGCAGCAGGACGGGTACAGCGCCTATCTCGTGCGCATTCGCGATGGGGAGGCGCTTCGAACTCAGGTTGCCGTAGGGCCACGCGTGTCGCGTGAAGAGGTCCGCGCGCTGCGCCAGGAACTTCTTGATCGCTATGAGCTGGAAGGGCTGATCGTGCGCTTTCACGTGGCTGTGCGATGAGCTGCCACTCTTACAGAGTGGCTTGGGAGTTTGCTTCGCAAACTCCATACGTGCGCTCGCGTCCGATCCACCACGCAGGCATTATCAAATCGGGCGTTACAGGCTACCCGCGGTGACGATAGCGGACGGTAGCATCGTCATTGTCCTCGGAATTTCCACCGTGATCGGACTGTTCCGCGGCATGATGAAGGAGGTGCTGTCACTTGTGGTCTGGCTGGGCGCCTTTATCATTGCCAGGCTCCTAGGCCCAGCGCTGGAACAATTGCTCTTCGGCGATACCGGTGGCTCGTACCTGAAATCTGCAACCGCATTTGCGGCGCTATTCTTTAGTTGTCTGATCGGCGGCGGCGTGCTCAGTCGCGCGGTTGCAAGCTTGGTCAAGGCGTCGGGTCTAGTGGCTCTCGACAAGACGCTCGGCAGCCTGTTCGGAGCCCTTCGCGGCGCCGTGTTCGCGATTGTGCTGTTGCTCGCAATCCGTCCTTTCTGCGACGGCTATCTTTGGTGGCAGGAGTCGGCCTTCATTCCGAGACTCATGGCGTTCGACGATGCGGTGCTGAATATGATCGACGGGGCCGTGAAATTGGCCGACGAATCGGGCGTCATTTCGGATACATAGCTAGTTTCCGTCCGGAAACTAGCTCCGGGGCATGGATGCCCCGGCATTTTTCGCTTTTCCGGAAGCTTAGCTGCAGGAAAAGCTAGGAAAATGGGAGCTTCCGCAAACCGCGTTTGCGAAAGCGTAAGCGCTCTCAAGGAGAGCGAGAGGAAATTGCCAGGGACGGCAATTTCCGCACAGGAACTAGCTATGAGAGGAAAGGAAACGTTATGTGTGGCGTAGTGGGCATCGTCGGAAAATACCCGGTCAATCAGCGACTCTACGATGCGCTCACGCTGTTGCAGCATCGTGGCCAGGATGCCGCGGGTATTGTGACGAGCGAAGGCGGCCGGCTGAATCTGCGCAAGGGCAACGGTCTGGTCAGGGACGTTTTCCGACAGGATCACATGGAGCGGCTGGCGGGGAACACGGGGATAGGTCACGTGCGTTACCCCACGCAAGGAAGCTACGGATCGGCGCAAGCGCAGCCGATGTACGTCAATTCTCCCTATGGCATCACCCTCGCGCACAACGGCAATCTCACCAATGCCGAGGAATTGAAGCGCGATGTGTTCCGTGAGGATCTTCGCCACGTCAACACGAGTTCCGACTCCGAAATTCTACTGAACGTCCTTGCCCACGAGCTGCAGCGGCTCGGCAAGCTGAAGCCCGAGCCCGACGACATCTTCGAGGCTATCGCGGGGGTGCATGCGCGTTGCAGGGGTGCATATGCCGCAGTCGCGCTGATCATCGGCTACGGCATCGTGGGATTTCGCGATCCCTACGGCATCCGCCCGCTGGTGCTCGGCAAGCGTGAAACCGAGGATGGCACCGAGTACATGATCGCCTCCGAGAGCGTTGCGCTCGACGTTCTCGATTTCACCCGTATCCGCGACGTGAAGCCTGGCGAGGCGGTGTACATCGACGATGAGGGTCATCTTCACGCCAAGGTCTGCCAGGCGGACACCCAACTCTCACCGTGCATCTTCGAGCACGTCTATCTTGCCTCACCGGCGTCGATCCTGGACGACATCTCCGTGTACAAGGCGCGCCTGCGAATGGGTGAGAAGCTCGCAGAGCGCATTCTCTCCCATGGCTCGAGGCACGATCACGACATCGACGTCGTCATCCCGGTCCCCGACACAGGGCGCACCGCAGCGCTGCCCATGGCACACATGCTGGACGTCAAATATCGTGAGGGATTCATCAAGAACCGCTACATCGGCCGGACATTCATCATGCCGGATCAGGATGAGCGGCGAAGATCGGTACGTCAGAAGCACAACGTGATTGAGCTAGAGTTCAAAGGTAAGAATGTTTTGCTGGTGGAAGATTCCATCGTGCGCGGTACCACTACGGAACACATCGTCCAGATGGCCAGAAGCGCGGGTGCCAACAAGGTGTACCTGGCTTCGGCTGCACCCCCCGTACGCTATCCCAACGTGTACGGCATCGACATGGCGGCCCCCGAAGAGTTCATCGCCTATGGTAAGACCGAGGAGGAAGTGGGCAAGGCCCTCGATGTCGACTGGCTCGTCTATCAGAGCGTCGAGGACCTCATGAGCTGTGCCGGGGAAGGCAACGAATCCATTGAGCACTTCGAATGCTCCGTGTTCGACGGCTATTACGTGACCGGTGATGTGGACGAAAGCTATCTGAAGCGCTTGTCTGTTCGTCGCAGCGACGGTGCCAAAAAACTGCGCGATGCGGGGTCCGGATCGGAGGCCAACGTGATCGAGCTTCACAACCAGGTATGAATACGGACGTCTTCCGCATGGGCACGCACCTGATTGCGCGCGCGGTGGATCAGGTCGGCAACGTATTGCTCGGCAAGGAGGGTCCGATCAAACTGGCGCTTGCCTGTCTACTCGCGCGTGGGCACCTGCTGATCGAGGATCTGCCGGGGATGGGCAAGACCATCATGTCCCATGCCCTTGCCAAGGCCCTGGGCCTCACGTACAAGCGCATTCAATTCACCAGTGACATGCTTCCCGCGGATGTGCTCGGGGTGTCGGTGTTCGATCGCGACAGCGGCGAGTTCAAATTTCATCCCGGACCGATTTTTGCGCAGGTGGTGCTCGCGGACGAGATCAATCGCACCACCCCAAAGAGCCAGAGCGCGCTCCTCGAGGCGATGGAGGAGGGGCAGGTGACCGTGGAGGGCGAGACCCGCGAGCTGCCGACACCTTTTTTCGTCATCGCGACGCAGAATCCCGCGACTCACGCGGGAACCTATCCCTTGCCGGAGTCGCAGCTCGACCGCTTTCTCATGCGCATCGAGCTCGGCTATCCCGACGCGCAAGCCGAGCGTGAGCTCATGCAGGGAGAGGAGCGCAGAGTCGTGTTGTCGGGGCTGGAGGCTTGCATGAGCGTGGAGCAGCTGATCGCGCTTCAGAATGCAGCGTCAAACGTGAAAACCACGGAAGCCTTGATCGATTACATTCAGCGGCTCGTGCACCACTCGCGTCAATCCACTGAGTTTGCGTACGGGCTCTCGCCGCGGGGATCGTTGTCGCTTTTGCGTGCCGCGCAAGCGTGGGCTCTGGTGCACGATCGCAATCATGTTCTTCCCGAGGACGTGCAGGCGGTGTTGCCGTCCGTGGTGGAGCATCGGCTCCGCGAGTCCGCCGACTATACGGGACACGGTGGCACCGCCCTCGCGCAGCGATTGCTCGCCATGGTGGACGTCGTCAGTGCCTGACGGGGGACTGTCGTCAGTGCCTGACGGGGACGTCGGCAATGCCTGACGGAGACGTCGTCAATTGGCCCATCAATCGATTCGTCAGTTGATTTTGGGGGCCGAGGAAGTCGCGTCCACATACCGGTTCTGAGCGCTAATGGCACAGACACAGTCCATCGGGAACGGGTGGGGCGGGCTTTTCAGAAAGTGGCTCGAGCGTCGAATTCCACCCGCACGCGCAGTCAGGTTGAATCGGCGCAATGTCTTCATCTTTCCGACCCGGGAGGGGTTCGCCTTCGGCTTGCTCCTGTCTCTCCTGCTGCTCGGTGCGGTGAATTATCAGAACAGCCTGGTATTCGCCTTCGCGTTCCTGTTATCCAGCCTGTTCGTCGTCGGTATTCTTCACACGTACCGTAACCTTGCCGGAATTACCATCGAACTCGTCGGCACCCGCGGCGCGTTTGCGGGGGAAGACGCGGAGTTTCACGTCAGCATCGCAAAGGCCGATGTTCGAGCTCACGAAGGATTGTCCTTTGGCTGGCCGGGTGCGATCGCCCAGACCATCGACCTCCTTGGTGACGCAAAGGTGGAGATCAAGCTCTTCGTCCCTGCGCACCGCCGGGGCTGGCTGCTACCCGGTCGCTTGCTGGTGGAGAGCAGGTTCCCCCTGGGGCTGCTTCGCGCCTGGTCGTGGATCGACCTGGATGCGAGAGCGATCGTATATCCGTGTCCCATCACGTTCGGCCATGTGCCGATGGCGACTGGAACCCGCGAGTCGGGAACCGCGCTGGCGCGCGATGGAAGCGACGACTTCGTGGGTATGCGCGAATACGTGCCGGGTGATTCGCTTCGTCGGATCAATTGGAAGAGCTGGGCGCGGGGTGCAGGGCTTCAGGTAAAGGAGTTCGGAGGTTTTGCCGATCGGCGCGTATGGCTCGATTGGGACTCGCTCCCCGGCCTCGACACCGAGACACGGTTGTCGCGGCTGTGTGGCTGGGGGATTCAGGCAGCCAGAGAACGGGACGACTATGGATTGAGGATTCCGGGCACCACCATCGAGCCCAATCAGGGGGAGGCTCATCGCGATGCGGTGCTGAAGGCCTTGGCCGTGTTCCAGCTGGGAGCGGACCGTGGCGGATAGAGGCGGCATCGACTACCAGATCCCGCGCAATGCCCTTGCGCTGCTACTCGTCGCGCAGGGAGTCGTGATTGCTCCACACATCGTGCACGTGTCGTGGTGGGTGGTGCCGGTTGCCGTGATGTGCGCAGGTTGGCGCGTGATGGTGTTTCTGGGTCGCTGGGACTATCCCAGCCGCTGGATCAAGGGCTTCCTCGTGCTCAGCGGTGCGGCGGGGGTCGGGATCACGGAGGGTACCCTCATCGGGCTCGAGCCGGCGGTGGCGCTGCTCATTGTCGCATTCGCATTGAAGCTACTCGAGATGTCGCGAAAGCGGGATGCAGTGCTGGTGATCTATCTCGGATATTTCGTCATCGCAACGGAGTTCATGTTCAGCCAGAGCATGCCCGTCACGATTTACGTGAGCGTTGCCGTAGCGGTGGTTACTGCGGCGCTCATCGGTCTCAATCAGTCCACCACTCAGATTCAGCCGATGCGCACGTTGAAGCTCGCGGCGGTGTTGGTGTTTCAAAGCGTGCCGTTGATGGTGGTGCTGTTCGTGCTCTTCCCCAGGCTCGAGCCCCTGTGGGCGGTGCCGCTGCCGCACGCGGGGAGAACCGGTATCGCCGATGTGGTGAGGCCTGGGGACATCGCGCGCCTCAGCCGTTCCGATGATCTGGCATTCCGGGCGACGTTCAGCGACAGGGTGCCACCGCGTCACGAGCGCTATTGGCGGGGGATGGTGTACTCGGTCTATCGCGAAGGTGCGTGGCTCCAGGGGACCCCCCCGCGGGTGGACGAGCAGATGATTCGCTGGGTAGGAAGTCCCGTTGCGTCCTGGGAAGCGTCCTTCGAGCGGCAGCTTTCCGCCGTCCAGTACGAGATCATTCTCGAGCCCACCGACCGGCCGTGGCTGTTCGCGCTGGACGTGGCGTTACCCGAAACCGAGCACACGGGGCTCGTGCGTGACTTTCGCCTGCTGGCGCGCCGGCCGGTGCGGACCCGATTTCGGTACGCTGCATCGTCCTGGACGCGATACCGAATCGATGCGCAGCTTCCCGAGTGGCTGCGGCGGCGTAACCTGCTTCTGCCGGACGACGAAAATCCCCGCAGTCGAGCCCTCGCCCGTTCGCTGATGGCTGCGAGCTCGAGTCACGAACAGTTCGTGGCGAGGCTTCTCAATCACTTCGGTGAAGAGGCTTTCTACTACACCCTGAGGCCCGGAACGCTGCCCCGGAGCAACTCGGTGGACGCGTTCATGTTTGAATCCAGGCGTGGGTTCTGCTCGCATTTTGCGAGCAGCTTCGCCTACATCGCCCGGGTGGCAGGGGTGCCTGCGAGGCTGATCGGTGGCTATCAGGGTGGCGAGTCCGGGAGCCTCGGCAACTATGTCGCCGTGCGGCAATACGATGCGCATGCGTGGGTCGAGGTATGGCTCGAAGGACGGGGCTGGGTGCGGGTAGATCCGACCGGCGCGGTTGCGCCGAGTCGCATCGAACGCGGGCTCCAAGCCGCCCTGGGGGAGAGCGAACTTCTATCCGATTCGCCCTTCTCGCGTCTGAATCTCCAGAGTCTCGCGGGCGTATACGAGCTTCTGCTGTTCTTCGACTCGCTGGAGCATCAATGGAATATCTGGGTCGTGGGATACGACGCAAAAGTCCAGGCGAACTATCTCGAAAAGCTTCTGGGCGAAGTCAATGGCGTGCGCCTGGCACTCGCGATTCTCGCGGGGGCCTTACTCGCATTGGCGGTGGTCGCACCCGTCATTTTATTGCGCCGTCGCCGTGTCCCAGTGTCCCCGGTCGTGCGCATATATCGCGATCTCTGCAAGGCATTCTCCCGCGTGGGGATTACCCGCGAGACGTCCGAGGTGCCGTCCGCCTACCAATCGCGGATCGCCTTGCGCTATCCGGATCTCGCTGCACCTGCAGGTATGACCATCGGGCTCGTGAATCAGCTCCTGTACAATTCCGATACCGAGCTGACGCGTTCGGAGTTGTCACAGCTCAAGCGTCGAGTGACGCAGCTGAAGCGTCGTCTTTGGCGGCATCGCACCTTATGACCAAGCCAGCGATCTCGACCCCCTGCATCGGCGTCTGTTCGACGGTTTACGGTGACCTGGTATGCCGTGGCTGCAAACGCTATGCCCACGAGGTGATCGAGTGGAACGGCTATGACGATCCGCAAAAAGTCCTCGTACGACAAAGGCTCGCAACGTTGCGTGATCAGGCCGTGAAAGAGCATCTGGTCATCGAGGACGCGAACCGGCTACGAGAGCAGATCGCAGCCCATCGTGTTCCCAACACCGATGAGGACTCGCTGGCGTCGCTCGTGTATGCATTGCTCTGGCGAGGTGCATCGAAAATGAGCGATCTTTCGGCCTATGGCCTGCGTGCCAAGGCGTCAGCTGCAAGCGAAGCCCGGGAGTTGCTGCGGGCGATCGACGCGGACTTCTACATGCGCTCGCAGGCTCATTACGAGCGTAATTTCCGAACGCTGGCGAGATGAAGGCCAAGGAAATCCTTGCCGTGGACACCTCGCAGGCTTGGCTGGAAAGGGCACTTCGCGAGCTGAAGCTTCTGCTCGTGGATCACGCACACTGCGAGAAAAAAGCCGCATCCACCGCCTTGGGAATGATCTACAGGTATCCGGACAAACCTCCACTGCTGACGATGGCCTCGCAATTGGCGCGTGAAGAGCTGACGCATTTCGACCAGGTGCTCGGCCTGCTCGAACGCAGTGGGTGGGCCTATGAACACCTGAGCGCTGGACGCTATGCAGCAAAGCTCTTCGGAATCGTACGTAAGCCGGAGCCGTCACATCTGGTCGACACCCTGATCGCCGGTGCTTTCATCGAGGCGCGTTCACATGAGCGCCTCGAAGCCTTGGCCGGGGTACTGGATCCTCCATTTGCAGATTTCTACGCCAAGCTCGCTCGTTCGGAAGCGCGTCATTTCGAGCAGTACCTCAGCCTTGCGTACCACTACGGAGACGATTCAGAGGTGAACGACCGCATCGCGGATTTCGCGGCCCTCGAGAGTGAGCTGATTACTTCACCGGATCCGCAGTTTCGGTTTCACAGCGGAATTCCCCTCTAGCTAGGTCTGTCCGGAATCGGAATGCGCCGAAGCGCGCGTTGACGACCCTCGAGCTCCAACACCCATGCATAGTGGAACCAGTCGCCGAGCACGATGCGCGATGCGGGTTCACCCGACAGATCGAATTCGTGAACGGCGGGGCGATGGGTGTGGCCATGGATCATGAGGTTCGCTCGATGCTCCTGCATCAACTGGCAGACGGCTTCGGCCGTGACATCCATGATGTTGTCCGCCTTGTTGGCCCCCGCGCGCCGGCTTTCCTCGCGCACCTCACGCGCCAGCGTGCGTCGCTCATCGAGAGAGCGCTCGAGAATCTCGTCCTGCCAGGCCCGCGAGCGCAACACTTCGCGAAGCTGCATGTATTCGCTATCGCGGGTGCAGAGCGCATCGCCATGGCTGAGCACACAGGGTTTGCCACCGACCTCGATCACAGAGGGGTCGGCAAGCATCCGACAACAGGTCTCGCGCGCAAATCTCGACCCCAGCAGAAAATCGCGATTGCCCTGCATGAGATACAACTCCACCCCGGCCTCAGCCAGATCGCGCAGTTCCGTGCGCACCCGCGTGGCGAGCTCGCCATCGTCATCGTCGCCGATCCACGCTTCGAAGAGATCCCCCAGGATGTAAAGTTCCCGCGCCTGCCTCGCTCGGGTCTTGAGAAACGTCGAAAATGCGTTCACCACCCACGGTCTGCTTTCGTCGAGATGCAGATCCGAGATGAACAGTCGCTTCACGCGTGCAGCACCTCCGAGGCGAAGAGTGCGTTTTCCAGCATCGAAGCGCGGGTCATCGGTCCGACGCCCCCCGGCACCGGTGTAATCCACGCGGCACGCTTGACCGCTTCGTCGAACTCGATATCCCCCAGCAGGCGGCCATCGGGTTGTCGCGTGATGCCCACGTCGATGACGATTGAGCCTTCGCGAATCCAGCTACCCTTGACGAGCCCCGGCTTTCCGGTTGCCGAAATGACGATGTCGGCCCGCTCCACATGGCCGCGGGTGTTGCGGGTGAACTTGTGCGCCGTGGTGACGGTGCATCCAGCCAGAAGCAGCTCGAGAGTCATGGGTCGCCCGACGTCGTTCGAGGCGCCGATGATGGTCGCGTCCAGACCTCTGAGCTCCACCCCGGTGTGCCTCAGCAACGTCATCACGCCCTTCGGGGTGCACGATCTCAGCAAGGGCTTGCGCGCGGCGAGGCGCCCCATGTTGTATGGGTGCAGGCCATCCACGTCCTTGTCCGGTGCAACCCGCTCGATGACCTCATTGCTGTCGATGTGGGTGGGGAGAGGTAGCTGCACGAGAATGCCGTCGATTGTGGGATCGTCGTTCAGCTCGTCGAGCACGCTCACAACGCGCGGCTGTGGGGTTTCCACGGGCAGACGCACCACGACGGATTTGAAGCCCACTTCTTCGCAGTCGCGCTGCTTCAGCTTGACGTAGAGCTCGGATGCGGGATCTTGCCCCACGAGGACCATCGCGAGCCCGGGCTTGCGTCCGCCGGCAGCGACCCGTTCGGAGACGGTTGCACGAATGCGGCTCTTGATTTCCGAGGCAATGGCGTTGCCGTCGAGGATCGTTGCGCTCATATGGGTTCCTGGGTGTCCTGTGGCGCATTTTAACCGCGTTGGCGCAGCCTCGTGAGAGCCACTCCAGCAGATCCTGGTTCCCTTGCATCGGGGTCGGGCTTCCTTGCATTGCGGCTCGTGAGTTCACTATCATGCCGCATTCCGTGTGGACCGCCCTTGAGCGAAAAGTCGTTAAATTCTCGGGGTATAGCGCAGCTTGGTAGCGCGCCTGCTTTGGGAGCAGGAAGTCGGGAGTTCGAATCTCCCTACCCCGACCAGAAGTTGAATTTCGCCTCGATTCGACATGCGCCCGTAGCTCAACCGGATAGAGCAACGGCCTTCTAAGCCGTGGGTTGCAGGTTCGAGTCCTGCCGGGCGTGCCGTTAGATAGTCCCTGTCCACAATGCTACGCATTCTGGACAGGAACCAGCGATCCGGGGCATGGGTGCCCCGTAGGAGGAAGTTGCCAGGGATGGCAATTTCGGGACTATTTAGTGGCCTGTAACAGGCCACTGTCCATGGTGGGCGTAGCTCAGTCGGTAGAGCTCCGGATTGTGGCTCCGGCGGTCGTGGGTTCAAATCCCATCGTCCACCCCAATACTGGGTTGTAACAGCCCGCTAGATTAGGCGACACAGGTACTAGATGGATCAATCCATGCAGGTCTCCGTTGAAACCACAGCGGGCTTGGAACGCAAAGTACGTATCTCCGTGCCCGCCGAGCAGTTCGAATTGCGCGTCGATGACCGCCTGCGGGAGGCTGCCAAAAGCGCGCGGATCGACGGCTTTCGTCAGGGCAAGATCCCGATGAAGGAGGTGCGCAGACGCTTCGGTCACGGCGTGCGGCACGAGGTGGCCAACGAGCTTATGCAGTCGAGCTTCGTCGAGGCCGTCACGCAGGAGAACCTGAGCCCCGCGGGTGCCCCGAGCCTCGAGGTGGTGAACCTGAACGCTGGCGCCGATCTGGAATATACCGCGACGTTCGAGGTGTTTCCCGATGTCGCTCTCAAACCATTCGACGGCGTGAGCGTGGAGCGCCCGATTGCGGAGGTCGACGACGACGACGTCGACACGGCGGTCCAGGCATTGCGCGAACAGCACACCGATTGGGTCTCGGAAGAAGGGCATGGTGCCGCGTCAGGCGATCGACTCAACATCGACTTCCAGGGCTCCATCGGCGGCGAACCGTTCGAGGGAAATCAGGCGTCGGATTTCACCCTGGTTTTAGGCATGGGCCGCATGGTGGAAGGCTTTGAAGAAGGTCTGATGGGACTGAAGGCGGGGGCTGAGACGACTTTGGAGATCGACTTCCCGGAGGACTACGGGAGCGATGAGCTGGCGGGCAAGCGAGTGGAGTTTCACGTCAAGGTAAACGACGTGGTCAGTCCCAGGCTGCCCGAGCTCGATGAGAATTTGTTCAGCGCGCTTGGCATCGAGGAGGGAGGTGAGGAGGCGTTGCGCGAGCAAGTGCGTGAACGCCTCGAGCGTGAGCTTTCCGGCGCCATCAAGTCGCACATCAAGCAGCAGGTGATGAATGGGCTCGCGGAGCTGCACGAGTTCCAATTACCGGAATCGCTGATCGCTGCCGAGATCGAGGGACTTCGAAGCAACTTCCAGCGCCAACTCGCGATGGGGGGCAGCGGAGAGATCGACCCCCAGCAGTTTCCCGATGACATGTTCCGCCAGGAGGCGCAACGGCGCGTGAAGCTTGGACTCGTAATTCAGGCGGTGGCGGCGCAGCACGAGGTCACCCCAGACCCGGATCGGGTACGAAACATGGTGGAGGAGCTGGCCTCGAGTTATGAGCAACCGGAACAGGTGGTGAATTGGTACTATAACAATGAGGCGCAGCTCAGCCAGATTCGTTCGATGGCGCTCGAGGAGCAAGTCGTCGCGCTGATATCGGCAGAAGCTGCGATGACGGATGTGGAGCAGTCCTACGAAGAAGTGATGCATCGTGGGCACGACCATCAAAATGAAGACGGCGACAGCGAGTCGCCGGATTCGGGAGAGTGAGCATGAGCAGAATTTTCGACGACGCACCCAAGCCGACGATGGGCCTCGGACTCGTGCCGATGGTTCTCGAGCAGTCGGCGCGCGGTGAGCGCTCCTATGACATCTTTTCTAGACTGTTGCGCGAACGGATCGTGTTCATCGTCGGACCGATCGAAGACCAGGAATCGAATCTGGTAGTTGCGCAACTCCTCTACCTCGAGGCGGACAATCCGGACAAGGACATTTATCTGTACATCAATTCTCCAGGAGGATCGGTGACCGCGGGGCTTTCCATCTACGACACGATGCAGTACCTGCGCTGCGATGTCAGCACAATGTGCGTTGGCCAAGCGGCGAGCATGGGGGCGTTGTTGTTGGCGGCGGGCGCCGCCGGCAAGCGCTTGGCTCTGCCGCATTCGCGCGTGATGATCCACCAACCTTCGGCAGGGGGGCGCGGCGTTGCAGCCGACATTGAAATTCAGGCACGCGAGGTGCTGAAGATGCGGCAACTCATGTATCGGATCCTCGCGCAGCACACCGGTCAAGACGAAGAGACAATTGCGCGCGATTCCGATCGCGACCGATGGATGGGCGCCGACGAAGCGGCGGAGTACGGGTTGATCGATACAGTACAGCGCCCGCGCGCGGAGGTGGCCAAGCAAGCCAAAGCCACCGGTTGACGGCCTGTCGTGAGCTTGTGTCGAACGGCCTGTCGTGAGCTTGTATCGAACGGCCTGCCCCGAGCCAGCCGAAGGGGCGTCCCGATGGGCAGACGGGCCGTGAGCGCCCTGCCTATGGGCATGCTGAAAGGAATGTGGTGAGCTTGTCGAACGGCCGAAGGGGCGGGACTTGACAAGGTTCGACCTATAATCGCAAGGTAGACGAACGCAGGCATACCCTGAGGTAGGTGCATGACTGACGACCACAACGGTAAAGGCGACGACAACGGAAAGCTCCTCTACTGTTCATTCTGCGGTAAGTCTCAGCACGAAGTTCGTAAGCTGATCGCGGGCCCGTCGGTATTCATCTGCGACGAATGTGTCGAGCTTTGCAACGACATCATTCGCGAGGAAGTCCAGGAGTCGGACGATCACTCGAAGCAGTCACGACTCCCAACCCCCGGCGAAATCAAGGCGATTCTCGACGAATACGTCATTGGACAAGAGCATGCCAAGAAGGTGCTCGCGGTGGCTGTGTACAACCACTACAAACGTCTGAACTACAAAGGCAAGAAGGACGAAGTCGAGCTCAATAAGAGTAACATTCTGTTGATCGGCCCCACCGGCTGCGGTAAGACGCTGCTCGCCGAGACCCTCGCGCGATTGCTGGACGTGCCATTTACCATCGCCGATGCCACCACGCTTACCGAAGCGGGTTATGTCGGTGAAGATGTCGAGAACATCATCCAGAAGCTCCTTCAGAAGTGCGACTACGACGTCGAGAAGGCGCAAGTGGGCATCGTCTACATCGACGAGATCGACAAGATATCGCGCAAGTCCGACAACCCCTCCATCACGCGCGACGTTTCCGGCGAAGGTGTTCAGCAAGCGCTGCTGAAGCTCATCGAAGGCACCGTCGCATCCGTGCCTCCTCAAGGGGGACGCAAGCACCCGCAGCAGGAATTTCTGCAGGTGGACACGTCGAACATCCTGTTCATTTGTGGCGGTGCGTTTGCGGGTCTGGACAAGGTCATCATCGATCGTTCGGACAAGAGCGGGATTGGGTTCGGGGCGGAGGTCAAGGGCGAACAGGACAAAGAAAGCATCGGCGAGACGTTGCGTCAGGTGGAGCCCGAGGATCTCATGAAGTATGGTCTGATTCCCGAATTCGTCGGGAGGCTGCCTGTCGTCGCAACCCTCGAAGAACTCGATGTCGATGCGCTCATGCGCATTCTCACCGAACCGAAGAATTCGCTCACCAAACAATATTCGAAGCTCTTCGACATGGAAGGAGTCGAGGTGGACTTTCGCGAGGACGCGTTGCGCGCCGTTGCGGTGAAGGCCATGGAGCGCAAAACCGGTGCGAGAGGCCTGCGCTCGATCCTGGAAGAAGTGCTGCTCGACACCATGTATCGGATACCGAGCGAGTCCACCATCAGCAAGGTAGTGATCGACGAAAGCGTGATCCGTGGCGACTCCGATCCACTGCTCATGTACGAGAATCCCGACCCGCCGAAGGCGATGCCCGAAGATTGACGTCGATCAGCCAACTGCTCCGGGAATTCACATCCCTGCGAAAAAGGGAGCCAAATGGCTCCCTTTTTCTTACAATACCGCCTTGTGTCGAGCCAGAAAAGGCTCATCGAATCTTGAGCTTACGTACGACGCATACGTCGCGAGTGAGGTCTGAATGACGGTCCAAACCACCGTGCACGATGTTCCTGTTCTGCCGTTACGCGATACGGTGGTTTATCCGCATGGCGTGCACTCTCTCTTCGTTGGGACCGAGCGCTCCATTCGGGCGCTCGAAGCGGCCATGGCCAACGATAAACAGATAATGGTGATAGCCAAACTCGATGCTGGAAAGCAGCATCCCGCGCGGGAAGATCTCTATGACGTCGGCACGATGTCGACGCTTTTGCAGTTGCTGAAGCTGCCCGATGGAACGGTCAAAGTGCTGATCGAGGGGGGCTATCGCGCGCGCCTGGTCGACTACGACGATCTCGGTGAATTCAACTACGCAGACGTGCAGAAGATGCACGAGGACAGCATCTCGGCTGAAGAGGCGGAGGTGGTCATTCGATCTGTGACGACGCAGTTCGAGCAGTACGTTCAGGCGAGCAAGAAGGTCCCGCAGGAAGTATTGAGTTCCGTCAGCAGCATCGAGGATCCCGGTCGGCTCGTTGACACCATCGCTGGTCAGATTTCGATCAAGTTGGAGGACAAACAACGCATCCTGGAAACCGGCGATGTACGCGAGAGGCTGGAGTACATGTTGAGCCTCATGGGAGCGGAGGTCGATCTGGTTCGCATGGAGAAGCGACTGCGCGGCCGCGTCAAGAAGCAGATGGAGAAGAGCCAGCGCGAGTACTATCTCAATGAGCAGATGAAGGCGATTCAGAAGGAGCTCGGGGATCTCGAGGACGGCGAAGGCGAAACCGATGGCCTTGCGAAGCGCGTCGAAGAGGCGGGAATGCCGAAGGAGGTGCGGGAGAAGGCGGTTACCGAAGTCAACAAGCTGAAGATGATGTCGCCCATGTCGGCTGAAGCCACTGTGGTGCGCTCCTATATCGAGTGGCTGGTCAACGTGCCCTGGAAAAAGCGCAGCCGTGTTCGCAAGGATCTGAACGCCGCCCAGGAGATTCTCGAGGCCGATCATTACGGGTTGAAGGAGGTCAAAGAGCGAATTCTCGAATACCTCGCGGTCCAGACACGGGTCCAGAAACTGAAAGGTCCCGTGCTGTGTCTCGTCGGCCCTCCGGGGGTGGGCAAGACCTCACTCGGGGAATCCGTCGCAAGGGCCACGAATCGCAAGTTCGTCCGAATGGCCCTTGGTGGCATTCGCGATGAAGCGGAAATTCGGGGCCACCGTCGCACCTACATAGGCTCAATGCCGGGCAAGATCCTGCAGCGCATGTCTCGCGTCGGGGTGCGCAATCCACTGTTTTTGCTCGACGAAGTAGACAAGATGGGGATGGACGTGCGGGGCGATCCCGCCTCTGCGCTGTTGGAGGTGTTGGACCCCGAGCAGAACAACACCTTCAGCGATCACTATCTCGAGGTCGACTACGATTTGTCCGATGTGTTTTTCATTTGCACATCCAACTCCATGAACATCCCACCGGCGCTCTTGGACAGGATGGAGGTGATCCGTCTGCCGGGATATACCGAGGATGAGAAGCTGCATATTGCCGATCGGTATCTGGTACCGAAGCAGAAACATCTCACCGGGCTTCGCGAAGACGAACTCGGTATGGATCATGCATCGATCATGCACTTGATTCGGTACTACACCCGTGAGGCAGGCGTGCGCGGCCTCGAGCGGGAGATCGCCAAGCTCTGCCGCAAGGTGGTGCGGGAGCACGCGGAAGACCGTAGTGCCCACGTGGCGGTAACCGAGGATCTGGTCGAGCACTATAACGGCGTGCGCAAGTTCAACTACGGCCGGGCCGAAGAGCACGACCAGGTGGGTCTGGTGACCGGGCTGGCGTGGACCCATGCGGGCGGTGAGTTGCTGAACATCGAAGCGGCGGTGGTACCCGGAAAGGGGCGCCAGACCAAGACCGGCTCGCTCGGCGATGTGATGCAGGAGTCCATTCAGGCGGCGCTGACGTTCGTACGAAGTCGATCCGCCGTGCTCGGCATCGAACCCGATTTTCATGCCAAGTATGATATTCACATCCACGTCCCAGAGGGTGCGACGCCGAAAGATGGGCCGAGCGCGGGGATTGGGATGTGTACTGCTATGGTATCGGCGCTCACCGGAATTGCGGTGCGGGCCGATGTGGCCATGACCGGCGAGATCACATTGAGGGGCCAGGTCCTTCCCATTGGTGGGCTCAAGGAAAAGCTGCTCGCTGCCCGTCGCGGTGGCCTGAGTCATGTGATCATTCCGGAGGAAAACGAACGCGATCTCAAGGAGATTCCTGACAACGTCAAGGCCGACCTCGAAATTCATCCTATGAAGTGGATGGATCAGGTGTTGGAGTTCGCCCTGTGTCACATGCCGGTGCCGAAGCAAGAACCGGAGATGGACGCGCGGGAGGAAAAGCCCGACGATGGTCAAGGACTGAGGATAAGGCCACACTAGTGGCCTGTAGCCGTAGCCGTGAATCGAGTGTTTCAGGCCACTTTGGCACTAGGTTATTTGTTGATCAGGCGTTGACAGTGATTTCTGGAGCGCGGTATAAACACGAGGGTAGTTCGTGCACCATCCTCATCTCACCTACCAAGAATTCTATTTTCGGGGGCACCAAGAGTGAACAAGGCTGAATTGATTGATCAAGTGGCGGCTTCTGCCGATCTTTCCAAGGCAGACGCGGGGCGCGCGCTGGATGCGGTGCTGGATGCAGTGACCACTGCACTCAAGGCATCCGACCAGGTCGTGCTCGTGGGTTTCGGGACTTTTTCCGTGAAGAACCGAGCAGCTCGAATTGGGAGAAATCCACAGACGGGCGAGCCGATCCAGATTAAGGCAGCGAGGGTTCCAGCTTTCAAGCCAGGTAAAGCGCTAAAGGCATCTATGAACGAATAGTCCAACGGACCGTGTGAGGGGCGCGGGTCGTCGAGGCGAAGAGATCGCCAGAGGCGAAGAGGCCGCCAGAGGCGAAGAGGCCGCTGACACACTGCCGATGAATTGACAATGAATTGACGATGGGCGCATCGGGAGATGCGCCCGTTTCATTGTCGGAGACGCTCTCTACAGCAGGAGAAGAAGATGCTGCAGAAAATGCGCGATCAGTCCCAGAGTCTGGTTGCCAAGATTCTGGTCGGTGCCATCATTTTCGTTCTGAGCGTGTTCGGGTTTGGTGCTTTCAGTTTATTCGCCATTGGAGAGCGATCAGTTGCAGAGGTGGATGGCGAGGAGATCCCCGAATCGGACCTGCTCACCCAGGTGGAGAGAGAGCGCCGCCAGATCGTGATGCGCATGGGCGCCGATTTCGATCCGAGCGTGATCGACGAAAACGAGCTTCGTCGGGGGGTGCTCGAGCGGATGATCGACCGCGAAATCCTGCTGCAGGAAGCGCAGCGTGAGTCGCTGGCTGCCCCGGACGAGCTCGTCGACGAGACCATTCGTTCGATTCCCGAGTTTCGCGCAGGGAACCAGTTCAATCAGGAAATGGCGAGAAATGTGCTCTCGCAGTTTCTTCACAGCCCGGCGAGCTTTCGCGCGGAGCTGGCCGAAGACATTCAGTTGCGGCATTTGAACGATGGTGTGGGGCGAACGAGTTTCATCACGAAATCGGAGTTGTCGCGCGTCGCGGCCTTGCAGCGACAGACGCGTGACGTCGCATGGCTTTTGATTCTCGCTGAAGGCTATCGCGAGCAATCGACGATCTCCGATGATGAGATCGAGGTGCACTATCAGTCTCGTTTGGATGAATACATTGAATTGGAGACCGTCGAGGTGGACTATCTCGAGCTCGACCTCGGTCAATTCGCCGACGACACCGATGTCACTGAGGATGAGGTCGTGGCCGAGTACGAGACCGAGAAGCGTGCTCTGGGAGGGGCGGAGGAAAGGCGTGCCGCGCACATTCTCCTGGAGCTCAGCGACGATCGCGATGAAACGGCTGCCATCGAGCTCGTCCAACGCCTGCGCCAACGTGTTCTCGATGGCGAGGACTTCGGCGCCCTTGCCGAGGGAAACTCGGATGATCCGGGGTCTGCAGGTGGTGGTGGCGACTTGGGGTATCTCAGCCGCGAGAGCGAGTTTGATGCGGACTTCACCCAGGCACTGTTTGCATTGGAGCCCAACAGCCTATCCGAGCCCGTGGTGACGCAGTTCGGCGTGCATCTGATCAAGGTAGGGGATGTACGGGTGCGCGAGCTACCTTCGCTCGAGGAGCTGCGTGAATCTCTCGAGGAACGCGTGCGTCAGCGCAAGGCCGAGGAGTCGTTCGTAGAGGTCCGCCGCAAGATGGAGGAGCTTGCCTTCGAGCAGTTCGATTCGCTCGAGGGTGTTGCGGCGACGCTCGGACTCGAGGTTCAGCATGCAGGTCCATTTTATCGCGAAAGTGGAGAGGGTGTGGGCTCCGATGTGAGAGTTCGCACAGTTGCGTTCAGCGACGATGTGCTCGTGGAAGGTAACAACAGCACCACCATCAATCTCGGCCGTGATCGTGCGCTGGTCTTACGTGTGACCCACCACGAGCCGCAGCGCCAGATTCCTCTCGAAGAGATCAGCGATCAAGTGCGCGAGGCCCTCGCGATGGAGCGCGCCGCGGCGATTGCGGAAACCACCGCGCGCGAGGCCATCGCGTCCATGGAGCAGGGTATTGCCACGGATCTGATCGCCGCGTCACTCGGACGGAACTGGCTGGTCATGGAGAATGCGACGCGCTTTCAGGGCGCGGTGCCGGGGGAAGTGTTGACCACTGCGTTCGAACTCGCCCGCCCGGCTGCAGGTGGAAAGTCGGTGGGATCGACCCGACTCGAGAATGGCGATTACGCAATCGTGTCGGTGTCGCGTGTGTCGGATGGTACCTTGGAGGACCTCTCTGCCAGCGAAGCTGACGCGCTCAGCCGTTTTCTCGAGGCAGAAGGTGCACGCACGGAGTTCGAGGCATTCCGGAAGTCCCTCGTCGATGCGGCGGTGGTTGAGCGCACTTAATGGGGGCGATAACCCCCTCGAGAGTGCCCGTCGGGGCGGAGAAAGCCCCATCCTTCGTTGCAGGTACGTCGCCGTAAGGGGTGACGGCGCGCTTCAATCACCCATGTTCGTGACGTTCACGAACAGCGTGAGCAGCTGTCCTGGTTGCAGATACCTGCCTGGATTGACCGAGTTCCACTTCACGATCTCGGCAACGGTGACACGGAATCGGTGGGCGATTCTGGATAGGGAATCACCGCGCCTCACCCTGTAGCCGATCTTGCGCACCACAGGCCGCTCACCGGGTAGACTCGTCACGGCAACCTCGGCTGGCACGTATATCGCGAGCTCGCGTCCTACCACCAAGGTGTCGGTAGGTGCCATCGAGTTCCACCTTGCGAGTTCTCGCACGCCCACGCCATGGCGACGCGCGATCTCCCAGAGGGAATCTCCGCTTCTTGCCCGGTATCGAATCTCACGCCCTGCATGGTTGCGGCTCAGGCGCTCGATGCGTCGTTCTCTGCGTTGGGACTCGCTCATCACGTAATCCCCGGCAGAACTCATGGCCGTGGGAATCAGCAGCGCCTGACCGTTGCGGATGAAATCGCCACGCAGTGCGTTCACGCGTCTGAGCGTGCCTGTGCTGACGTGATGGCGCATCGCGATGTGACTGAGGGTGTCGCGCGACTTCACGACGTATCGTTTCCAGGCAATGCGCTCCTCGGGCGGGAGATTCGCCAGTGCACTCGAGAAGTGCGCAACGCTCGCCGTCGGCAGCAACAGCCGATGCGGCCCGTCGGGATGGGTGGCGAACTGATTGAAACCGGGGTTCAGCCAATATAGCTCCTGCAGTTCGATGGCGGCGAGGCTGGCAGCCTGCTTCAGGTCGATCTGCGAGCCGGTGTCGACGATGCCGAAATACGGAAGATCCGCCAGGGGCTCCAGGCTCAGTCCATAGGCGGCTGGATCGTTCACCAGGATTGCGAGCGCGAGCAGTCGCGGAACGTAAGTGCGGGTCTCGAGTGGGAGACCCAGTGACCAGAAATCGGAGGGGCCGCCATCGGCCGGAGTGGTCTTGGCTCGTAGCATTGCTTTCCAGACCGTGCCTTCTCCGGAGTTATAGGCGGCCAGCGCGAGCAGCCAGTCGCCTTTGAAGCGGCGTTCCAGAGCTTCGAGATAGTCGAGAGCTGCACGGGTGGAGGCAATGACATCGCGTCGCTCATCTACCCACCAGTCCCGGCGCAGTCCATACCTATTGGCCGTACCGGGAATGAATTGCCAGAGCCCAGCGGCGCGACCATGAGAATACGCGAAGGGGTCGAATGCGCTTTCCACCACCGGCAGGAGGGCGATTTCCGCGGGGATGTCTCTCGCTTCGATCTCTCCGAGGATGTAGTGCAGATAACGGCGTGAGCGATGAATCACGCGCCCTATATAGGCCGGATTTTTCGTAAGCCATCTCAGCTCGGCGGCGACGCGCTTACGCTCCAAACTAGGATCGAGTGCAAATCGGCCACGCATTCGTGACCACAAGTCTTGCGGCTCGAGCAGAGTGGTGGTCGAGGCTTCCATTGACGCGTGCGCCTCGACGCGTGGAATCAGCATCGGCAGGTCGATGGAATCACAGAGCTCGGGTGAGAACGCCGGCAACTCTGGTACGACGTATTGGGCTCGCACGAGTGGCTCCGGCATCGAATTTTGCCACGCACAGCCCCCTACGAGCAGCGTGACAACGGCAATTCGAGTCATTTTCCGGCCGGCAACTAATCCCGGGGCATGGGATGCCGCGGCAGCGGCGCGGCTGCCGAAGGCAAATTTAGTTCGCCGAAGCGTGGGAAGAAATTCGACTGGACGGCGAATTTCTGGAGAATTAGTGAGATCCATCAGGCCCATCGTTGTTGTTGCGGACCCGGCCGGTGAAGTACACAATTGACCGAGACTGATCTTTGTAAGAACGATCATATAGGGCGAATATGCGGGCTGCCAAACCAAATGTGCTGGCTGCCAGACCAAACGTGCCGACTGTCGAACCACGTGCCCTGACTGCCAAACGGCTTCCATGACAAACACTGAAAGGCGGAAGCAAGCCGTTGCCGGTAATCCGATGGAGTGGTTCACTACACCGCTCGGGTTGCTCACCCTTTCGAAAACCCGTGCAGCGCTCACTGACTCGGTTCGCGCCATACCTGGGCAGGAGCTGATGACGCTGGGGGTACCCCTCCCAGGGGATTGGCTGGAGGGATGTCTCCTGCGAGCGCGCTATCTCGGCGTGGAAAGCAGGGAAGATGCCTCCAGCTGTGGTGAAAGGGTGGATGCGAGAACCACCCTGTTCGTTGCGGACTCCGGCATGCTGCCATTTCCAGCCGACAGCATGAACGCAGTGGTAATTCATCATGGACTGGACACTACGGAGCGGCCTCACGCAATGGTCCGTGAGGTCGCACGGGTGCTCTCGCCGGGAGGCCACCTGATCATTGCTGGATTCAATCCCTGGAGTTTATGGGGAATGAGAAGATTGCTGACACGCCGAGGTTCCTTTCCCTGGAACGGGAACTTCATTGCGCCGCATCGGCTGACGGACTGGTTGCGGCTACTTGGTTTTACTTTAGACAATGTCAGCTACTTTCTCCTGCGTCCGCCTATCGCCGATGTCGGTCTCTGGGATCGTCCGTGGTTCCGCCGCGTTCGCAGCCGCATGGAGCTGCCGCTGGGTGGCGTCTATATCGTGCGTGCGAGGAAGCAGGCCGTCATCATGCGCCCTGTGCGCGAGCGACGCCGAGTGCTTAGACCTGCGGTCATCGCAATGCCAATGCCGAAGCCGACGGCGAGACAGTAACGGGTGGCGAAGGTCGAGATCTTTACTGATGGGGCATGTCGGGGCAATCCCGGACCTGGCGGCTGGGGCGTGCTCATACGCAGCAACGGTGAAGAGCGGGAGCTCAAGGGGGGCGAGAGCGATACCACGAACAATCGCATGGAGCTGATGGCGGCGATTCAAGCCTTGGAGGCATTGAAGCAGCCGTGCAGTGTGGAGCTCACTACCGATTCCGAATACGTGCGGCGCGGTATCACCGAATGGATAGCCACCTGGAAGAGGCGAGGTTGGAAAACCGCCAACAAGAAGCCGGTGAAAAACGAAGACCTCTGGCGGCGACTGGAAGACGCAGGTCGATCCCACGAGATCAAGTGGCGATGGGTGCGAGGTCACAGCGGACATCGAGAAAATGAACTCGCCGATGCCTTGGCGAACCAGGCCATCGACGAATTGCAGGACCCTCAGCACTAGCGTGCGGCAGGTAGTATTGGATACGGAGACCACGGGGCTCGAGCCTGAGCAGGGCCATCGGGTGATCGAGATCGGTGCGGTTGAGCTCGTCGATCGCAAGTTCACTAAACGTCACTTTCACGAGTACATCAATCCGGAAAGAGAGATCGATGACGCGGCCATCGAGGTCCACGGCATCACCCTCGAGACGCTTCAGGACAAACCCCGCTTCGGCGATGTGGCTCCAAGATTTCTCGAGTTCATTCGCGGCGCCGAACTCATCATCCACAACGCGCCATTCGACGTTGCGTTCCTCGACTACGAGTTGTCACTGCTCGACGAGGCACCAAACACCGTGAGCGAACTCTGTCGTATCACTGATTCACTGCAGATTGCACGACACAAACACCCGGGGCAGAAGAACAGTCTGGATGCTCTGCGTCGTCGATACGAGGTGAATAGCTCCGAGCGTACGTTGCACGGTGCGCTGCTCGATGCAGAGCTCCTGGCTGACATCTATCTCGCAATGACGGGAGGGCAGACCACGCTGTTTCTCGGGGAGCAGGAAACCGAGACGGGCTCGCCGTCCGGCGCCGCCGTGCTGCGCCGGCTCTCGGCAGATCGTGACGCTCTACCGGTGTTGCGAGCATCCAGAGAGGAATTGCAGTTGCACGAAGCGAGGCTCGATGCCATGGAGCAAGCAGTCGAAAGTGGCGTGGTATGGCGCCGCCCTTCCGCCGTTCGGTGAACTCACGGCAGGCAAGCTCAGGGTAGGGCTGCATCAGGGTAGGCCCCTTCGGCCAAGCTCAGAGCAGGCTACAAGAGGTACACGACGCTCAAGAAGCCGGTCAGCCCCATCGTCACGGTGTAAGGAAACGCCATGACCACCATGCGGGTGTAGGACAACCGCACCAGAGGGGCTATCGAAGAGGTCAGTAGAAACAAAAACGCTGCCTGGCCATTGGGTGTCGCCACGCTCGGAATATTTGTGCCGGTATTGACGGCGACGGTCAGCAGGTTGAACTGCTCGCGCGTGATGTCACCGGTGTCGAGAGCATCCTTGATCTCGCG
>JAPULC010000128.1 GCA_027295305.1 Gammaproteobacteria bacterium | reverse complement strand
TTCCCGCCATAGGGGTCGCCGAAACGATCTACGAATGGATCGCCAGGATCGTTCGTGGTTCGTGGGCCGAGACTATTCACGTCGTATCCGCGCACGGACCCGAATCCACCTGCGAAGAAATGCTCGTAGAACGGCAACGTGTCGTCCTGCCCGTACGCGTCTCCATAGCCCAGCTTGGTGCGCATACGCAACGTAAAATTCCGTCTCACCGGAATGAGCATCTGCGCGCTGTAGATCGCTTTGTAGAATTGGAGATCGCTTCCAGGGACAGCGAGCTCGATCGAGAAATTCTGCGATATGCCGGCGGTGGCGAACAGGCCTCTGTTCAAAGAGGAGCTCTGCCAGGAGCCCGTGAGCTTGAAGTTGAGGAAGGTGTCGCCTTCCTGTGCGAGAAACTCACGAATCTCCAATGCCGGAAACACGCCCGCGGTAATGTTCGTGTGATCGAAACCGAAGCCAAATCCCAACCGTTCGGTCTCCGAGATCGGAAACCCCCAGTTCACGCTCGAGCCGAAAGCATCCGTCGAGAAGGTCGCGATGTTTGCCTCGTCGAAATCTGTCTTTCTGAAAAATGCGCTGTATCCGCGACTGACGCCGTCCACCGTAAAGTACGGATCGAACCAGTTGAAATTGAGAGATCTCTGGAACTGACTCCAGCTGATACCGAGACCGAGACTGTTGCCGGTACCGCCAACATTGTTCTCCTGATAATTGGCGCCGAGGATCAGACCGGAGGATTGCGCAAATCCAAGGCTCGCGGAGATGCTGCCCGAAGGCTGCTCAGAGACGGCGTACCGCACGTCCACCTGATCGTCGGTGCCAGGCACCTGAGGTGTCTCGACGTTGACGGCTTTGAAATAACCGAGCCGTTCCAGTCGCACCTTCGAGAAATCGATCTGCGAAGTGGACGCCCAGCCCCCTTCTATCTGGCGCATCTCTCGACGCAGCACTTCGTCATGGGTGAGCGTATTGCCCTGGAAACTGATTCGTCGAACGTATACGCGCTTCCCCGAGTCGACGAAGAATTTGACGTCGACCACGCCTTCCTCGCGGGGCTCCGGGATACCCGTTGCATTGGCGAAGGTGTACCCGTTGTTGCCGAGCACCTGTATCAGGCGTTCCTCGGTGGCTGTGACCGCAGCGCGGGAGAACACCTGGCCCTTACGCACGCCAATCATCCGACGCAGCGCTTCCGGGGGTACGTCATGCAACTCGCCGACGAGGTCCACGTCACCGATCCTGTATATCTCGCCTTCGCTCACGTTGAGCGTGATGTAGACCTCCTCCTTGTTCGGCGTAATGCTCACCTGAGTGGACGCCACGGTGAAATTGACATAGCCCCGATCCTGGTAGTAAGACTCGAGCTTCTCGATGTCCCCCGCGAGCTTTTCGCGCGCGTACTTGTCGTTCTTGGTGTAAAACGACATGAACCCCGGAAGGCTCAGCTCGAACATGTCGAGCAGCTCCGCATCGGAGAACTCCTCGTTGCCAACGACATTGATGTGGCGTATCCCTGCGGTGCTTCCCTCATACACCTGGATTGAAACCGCGACGCGATTGCGCGGAAGATCGGTGACGGTCGCATCGATCGACGCGCCGTAGCGGCCTTGCGCGAGATACTGGCGCGTGAGCTCGAGCTCGGTGCGCTCGAGCGTTGCGCGTTTGAAGATCTCGCCCTCCGCGAGACCCTGATCGGCGAGCCCTTCCAACAGATTTTCAGTCGGAATGGACTTGTTGCCATCGACGGTAATCGAATCGATCGCGGGGCGCTCGATCACGTTGATGACGAGCACGTCGCCATCGCGCGCCATACGGATGTCATCGAACAAACCCGTTCGAAACAGCGAGCGCACCAACTGTTGAACGCTCACCTCGTCGAGCGTGTCCCCCGCTTCGGCGGGAATCGCCCCGAAAACGACTCCCGCCGATACGCGCTGCAATCCGTTGACGCGGATGTCCGATACCTGCCACGACTCTGCGAAAGCGAGGACTGGAAGCAAAGCGAACAGGAGAAGTATCCGCATCATCTCAAAACAGACGGGTCAGATCGTTGTAGAACGCCAGGACCATTATGCTTGCCACGAGGAATACACCTATCTGCAGCCCCCAGATCTGCACGCGCTCGGATAACGGCCGCCCGAGCCCAATCTCGATGAGATAAAACAGGATGTGGCCCCCATCCAGCACTGGAATGGGAAATAGATTGATCACGCCCAGGCTCACGCTCAACAGCGCGAGGAACGAAAGGAATGGCTCCAATCCCGTCCTCGCGGTGTCTCCGGCCAGCTTCGCAATGGTAATCGGCCCACTCAGATTCTTCGTGGATACCAGACCCATGAACATCTTCTTGATTATGTCGAGGGTCAGAACGGTTTTGTCCACCATCTCGCCCACGGCCAAGGGCAAGGCTTCGATCGGACCATGGCGCATCTCGCGATAGACTGGCCCGACACCCAGGAACCCGAGGGTCTGGCCCGCATCATTCGCACGGCTGCCGGGCGTAACCGCCAAAATGACGTGCCGTCCGTCACGCAGCACATCGAGCTCGATGCGGGTGTCGGCGGACTGCTCGATACGCTCTACCCAGTCGGTCCAGCTCGAGATGGCATCGCCATCCACCGCAACCACTAGATCTCCCTCGAGCACACCATCGCGCGCGGCGGCACTCCCGGGAACCACACTCCCCACCATCGGAGGCCATAGCGGCTTCAGTCCAAGAGAGCCGAGAAGATCCGGCTCATCCGCGCCCTTCTGCCAAGCTTCCACCCGGATGCGATAGTCCCTCGACCTGTCATCCTGGATGCCCTTGACCGTGAACTCGATGTCGCCCGTGTCGCCGAGTCGCCCGGCAAGCGCCATGGTCACGGCCTGCCAGGTGAAGGTATCCTTGCCGTCGACGGCAATGACCTCCTGTCGCCCCACGATACCTGCCACGCCCGCGGGACTATCGGCTGCCACCGTGTCGATGAACGGCACGAAGCCCGACACGCCCGTGACTAATACCACCCAATAGACCACGACGGCCAGGAGCAGATTGGCAACGGGACCACCCAGCGCAATGGCAATGCGTGTCCACGGTGACTTTCGGTTGAATGCCATTGCGAGCTCGGATTCGGGAACGTCACCTTCGCGCTCGTCCAGCATCTTGACGTAACCACCCAGCGGAAATGCCGCGATTACGTACTCGCATCCATCACGCCCGACGTGCTTCCACAGAGAGGTGCCAAACCCCACGGAGAACCGAAGCACCTTGACCCCGAACCAGCGGGCCAACACGAAGTGGCCGAGCTCGTGAAACGTGATGAGAATGCCCAAGGTGCCGATGAGAGCCAGCGCGTACAGGAGAACGCTCATGAGGTCAGTTCTTCAACCGATTTCAGAGTTAGACAGCGAGGTGAGTGAGAATTCCGCAATCATAACAGGAATATACGCCATTCAGTCCAAGGACGAGAGCGCGTCAAAGGACCACAGCACCAAGGCAAAGGCCGGGGCGGCGGCGAGTATCGAGTCGACACGGTCCAGCACTCCCCCGTGTCCGGGAAACAGCTGTCCAGAGTCTTTGACCTCGGCCATGCGCTTCTGCAGGCTCTCCGCCAGATCTCCCACTACCGATACCGACACGATCAGGAGCGAGATCGCGAGCACCATCATAAAGCCGTGCCAGCGCACGACGAGGGCGGGATCGAGCAGAGCCCAGCCAGCGGCCACCACCAGCGCCAGCGTCACGCCCCCGAAGAGCCCTTCCCAGGTCTTGCCCGGGCTCACCTTGGGGGCCAGCTTTCGCCTCCCGAAGGCGCGTCCGGCGAAGTAGGCCCCGATGTCCGATGCCCAGACCTGAAGCAGCAGCCAGAGCACCAGTATCCGCCTTGCATCATGGATGTCCACGAGTGCGATCCAGGCACCCGTAAGCGTAATCACACCAACTACCACACTCAGCGCCGGCTGCCGGAGCGGTCCGCTCCCACGGGGATAGGTGACGATCAGAACGAACACCACGAGCCACCAGAGCGCGACCACGACCAGCATCGGGAGACGCGTGAACTCGAGCCACCAGAGCACCGCCGAAGCACCCGCTATCGCCGCGAAAAACGCAATCCGGACCCAGCCGGTGAACCGATTCATCGACGCCCACTCCCACGCCGCAAGCGCGATGAACAACAGGAGAAATAGAGCAAACCAATGGGTGGGCAACGCGAGTAGCGCCGCAAGCACGAGGGGCGCCAGAACGAGTGCGGTCGCAATTCGCTGCAGAAGCTCGCGCGATGCCATCGCCGATGCCTTAGCTTGTCCGGAGATTGCTTAGGGCAGCCGTGCGGCTGCCGCGGATGCTGGCCCCTCGATCAGATCTCCAGCAGTTCCGCTTCCTTGCCCTCGAGTGCCGCATCGATCTTCGCAACGTGCCCGTCGGTAATCTTCTGGATGTCGTCGTGCGCCTTGCGCTCCTCATCCTCGGTGATTTCCCCCTCCTTCAGCAGTTCGCGCAGATCGTTGATCGCATCTCGACGGATATTCCTCACGGACACCCGCCCCTGCTCGGCTTCGTGACGGGCTACCTTCGTCAGCTCCTTGCGGCTTTCCTCGGTGAGTGCAGGCAAGGGCACCCGCACCACATCCGACGATGTCGCCGGGTTGATGCCGAGATCGGACCGCAAGATCGCCTTCGCGATCTCCGGGAGTAGATTTTTCTCCCACGGCGAAATGACCAGCGTGCGGGCATCCTCTACCGATACCGTCGATACCTGATTGAGCGGCGTATCGTTGCCGTAATACTGAACCATGATTCCTTCGAGCAGTGCGGGGTTCGCCCGTCCGGTGCGGATGCGGGCGAAGTTGTGCTGAAGCGCCTCCACGCTCTTGTCCATCCGCTGGGAGGCATCCGATTCAATTTCGTCGATCATGTCCGGATCCCCCTTCCGTCACGCCGTGATGAGCGTACCGGCCTCTTCGTCTCCCAGCACCAGCCGCAACAATACGCCAGCGCGGCCCATGTTGAATACCCTCAAGGGCATGTCATGATCGCGACACAGACAGATCGCCGTGTGGTCCATGACGCCGAGCCCCCGCCGAAGCACCTCGTCATAGGTGAGCTGGGGAATGAATTCCGCAGTCGGATCCACCTCGGGATCTGCGCTGTAGACACCGTCGACCTTGGTGCCTTTCAGCACCACGTCCGCGCCGATCTCGATGCCGCGCAGGCATGCGGCAGAGTCCGTTGTAAACAAAGGAATTCCGGTACCGCCGCCGAAGATGACCACTTCGAGCCGGCTGAGGGCGTCGATGGCCGCGTGGCGATCGAACGGTTCGATGATGCCGGGCATGGGGATGGGAGAGAAGACCCGCGAACGCAACTGCGCCCGCTGCATGGCGTCGTTCAGCGCCAGCGCATTCATCATGGTGGCGAGCATCCCCATGTGATCACCGGTCACGCGATCGAGCCCTACGGCGCTGAGAGCGGCTCCGCGGAACAGATTGCCACCGCCCACCACAAGTGCCACCTCGACCCGTGCGCGCACGAGTTCTGCGATCTCGGCAGCGGTGCGGTCGAGCACCTGGGGATCGATCCCGAAACCCTCGCTTCCGACCAGTGCTTCGCCGGAGAGCTTGAGCAGGATGCGTCGGTATCGCGGCGCCCGCTCACTCATGGTTGGTGTCACCGCTGCTCAATTTGCCTTGAGCTGGGCGGCCACCTCAGCGGCGAAGTCCTCTTCTTCCTTATCTATCCCCTCGCCCACTTGAAACCGTACCAACCGCTCACAGGTTGCGTTCGCCTGCTCGAGCAGAGCGCCCACCGTGGTGCTGGGATCCTTGACGAACGGTTGCCCCGTGAGGCTGACCTCCGCGAGAAACTTGCGCACGCGCCCATCCACCATCTTCGCGACGATGTCGGCGGGTTTGCCGCTGGCCTGGGCCTGGGCCTCGAAGATCTCGCGTTCCTTTGCGCGGGTTGCCTCGGGTACATCCTCGGGACTCACCACCATGGGATTTGCGGCCGTCACGTGCATGGCGACGTCACGCCCGAGCCGCGCATCGCCGCCCTCGAGCACCACCAGGGAGCCCTGGCGCTGGTCCGAGTGCAGGTACGATCCCACCAATCCCGAATCGGTGGATACGAATGCCCCACGACGTACGTGAATGTTCTCGCCGATCTCCTGCACCAGCGCCTGGCGCTCATCGTCGAGATCGCCCTGCATCAGCTTTTGCACATCTCTCTCGCCACTGTCGAACAGGCAATCGGTGACCTTGGCGACAAATGCCATGAACCTCTCGTTCTTGGCGGCGAAATCGGTTTCGATGTTGACTTCCACCATGGCGGCACGCTTCGCGTCGTCGCCCACGCGAAAGCCCAGGAGTCCGTTCGCAGTCGTGCGACCGGCTTTTTTGGCCGCCTTGAGCGCACTGCCTTTACGCATGTTGTCGATCGCGAGCTCCATGTCGCCATCGGCCTCCACGAGCGCATTCTTGCAGTCCATCATTCCGAGCCCGGTCCGTTCCCGAAGCTCCTTCACTAGTGCGGCAGTGATCGTCGCCATGTTCAATCCAACTCCGTCGATTAGCCTGCGCGAGGGTTCGCGTCGGGGTCTGACCCTATTGGTCCTTACCTTGGTCGGGGTTTGGCGTGGGGGCACTCTCGTCAGGATCGATCTCGACGAACTCGCCCTCCTGCCCGGTGGCAGCCTCGTGTTGCCCCTCGGCGATGGCGTCAGCGATCGCGGCCACGTAGAGGCGGATCGCCCGGATCGCGTCGTCATTGCCGGGAATCAGATAATCGATTCCCTCCGGATCGCTGTTGGTATCGACCACCGCGATCACTGGAATCCCGAGCTTGTTCGCTTCGCTGATCGCGATGCGTTCGTTTTCGACGTCGATGACGAACAGCGCATCCGGCAAGCCCCCCATGTCCTTGATGCCACCGAGGCTGCGCTCGAGCTTGTCCATCAACCGGGTTCGCTGCAGCGCCTCCTTCTTGGTGAGCTTCTCGAAGGTGCCGTCACTCGCCTGCTCTTCCAGATCGCGAAGGCGTCGAATGGACTGACGGATGGTCTTGTAGTTGGTGAGCATCCCACCGAGCCAGCGCTGGTCCACGTAAGGCATTCCCACTCGCACGGCCTGCTCGCGAATGACCTTTGCAGCCGCACGCTTGGTGCCGACGAAGAGGATCTTGTGCTTACGGCTGCCGAGCGAGCGAACAAAGGCCAGCGACTCCGTCAAGGCCGGGAGGGTCTTCTCGAGATCGATGATGTGAATCTTGTTGCGGGCCCCGAAGATGTAGGGTGCCATCTTGGGGTTCCAGTAACGCGTCTGATGGCCGAAATGCACACCGGCCGCCAACATGTCGCGCATGCTGAGCATGATCATTCTCCTAGTCGGGTTCAATCCCGACCGCGCGAACTGTTCTCGCGGTCGGGAACCTCCACACACCCCATGCCCCAACCCGTCCAAGACGAGCACCCGGGGGCGATGTGACGGTGCGTGTGCGTGATTTTCGGACCTACCGTGGGCGATTGCTTCACGGCGCGGCGCTTTATACCATAGGCCGCTTTTCACATAAACAATACCTCTGCCGCAAATGCGACTGGAATCCACAGCACCGGCGCCGAAACGCAAATTCGGCGTGAGCATCAAGACGCCGGAAGACGTCGTGAAGATGCGCACGGCTGGGCGACTCGCCGCTCAGGTCTTAGACATGATCGGCAAGCACGTTCGCCCGGGCGTGACCACGGGAGAGCTCGACAAAATCTGCCACGAGTACATCGTCAACGATCTCGAGTGCATACCCGCGCCATTGAACTACCGTGGTGGACCGTCACAGCCTCCGTTTCCGAAATCCGTCTGCACGTCGGTCAATCACGTGGTCTGTCACGGAATTCCCAGCCACAAGAAGAAGCTGAAGAGCGGGGACAGCGTCAACATCGACATCACCGTCATCAAGGATGGTTTCCACGGCGACACGAGCAAGATGTTCTTCGCGGGCGAGCCCAGCGTACTGGCGAGGCGCCTGTCAATGGTCACCCAGAACGCCATGTATCAAGGAATTCGTGCAGTGCGCCCGGGTGCGCGCCTCGGTGACATTGGTCATGCGATTCAAGTCTGTGCAGAGTCGGAAAACTTCTCGGTGGTTCGGGAATACTGCGGCCACGGCATCGGGCAGGTGTTTCACGAGGAGCCTCAGGTGCTCCATTATGGAAAGAAGGGCAGCGGCATCGAGCTCGTTCAAGGTATGACGTTCACCATCGAGCCAATGATCAACGCAGGTAAGCGTCACGTGAAGCTGTTGCCGGATCAGTGGACCGTGGTGACGAAGGATCACAAGCTCACTGCACAGTGGGAGCACACGATTCTCGTGACGGACACAGGCTTCGAAGTCCTCACGCTGCGGGAGGAAGAGGAATTCTCCCGCGAGGGTTAGCCTCCCGGCGGGCAGCCCCGGGCGGGCTGCCCCGCGCGGGATAGCTCCGTGTCGCAAGGTGCAACCACAACTTCACCGATCACGCAGGCGCGCGCGTTGCTCGCCGATGCCGACGCCGCGTTGGAGAGGCGATTCGACGCCGGCGCCGACATCTACGACCTGCTGCGCGATCGAGCGCAGGCCGTGGACGCGGCGCTGACCCGCGTCTGGCACTCCCTGCCCTGGCCAGAGGACGCCGACGCTCGCATCAGCCTCGTCGCGGTGGGCGGCTATGGACGAGCCGAGCTTCATCCTCACTCCGACGTGGACCTTCTGATCCTCACCGTCGACGAGCCCGATGCGGAGCTCACGCCATCCATCGAACGATTTCTCACGATGGTCTGGGACCTGAATCTTCAGGTCGGCCACAGCGTGCGCCCGATTACAGAATGCCTGCGTCTCGCCAGGGAAGATCTGACCATCGCCACAACCCTGATCGAGTCACGCACGCTCACCGGAAGCGACGACCTTCGTCAGGAGTTGACGCGGCTCCTCGACGAAGGCGACATCTGGCCCAGCAAGGAATTCTTCAGCGCAAAATGCAGGGAGCAGGAGGCGCGCCACCGGCGATTCGAGAACGTCGAATACAACCTCGAGCCGAACGTGAAACAGTCTCCCGGCGGACTCCGGGACACGCAGACGGTGCGCTGGATCACCCGGCGCCACTTCGGGACCGACGACTTCGCCCATCTCGTAGCGCTGGGTTTTCTAACGGCCGAGGAACACGAGCTTCTCAGCGATGGGCAACGATTCCTGTGGCGCGTGCGGTTCGGTTTGCACGTACGCGCTGGGCGATGTGAAGATCGACTGTTGTTCGATCATCAACGCGCGCTCGCCGAGCGCTTCGGCTATCGCGACCGGGAGGGCAAGCTCGCGGTGGAGCAATTCATGCAGGACTACTATCGCACCGTGCTCGCCGTACGCGGGGTCAGCGATGTGCTGCTGCAGCTCTTCGACGAGGAGATCCTCAACAAAGATGCCGAGGAGAGAATCGAGCCGATCAACGAACGTTTTCACGTGCGCAACGACTACATCGAAGCGCTCTCGTCGCGCGTATTCGAAGACGATCCGGCTGCCCTGCTCGAGATCTTCGTGCTGATGTCGAACAACGAAACCATCCAGGGCGTCCGCGCTGGGACCATTCGACTGATTCGCGACTCTCTGCACCTCATCGACGATGCGTTCCGCAATGACGTAGGCGTCACGCACTACTTCATGGATCTGCTGCGCGCACCTTACAACCTCGTCTCCCAGCTCACCCGCATGCGTCGGTACGGCGTTCTCGGTGCCTACCTACCAGAGTATGGTCGCGTGGTGGGACAGATGCAGTACGACCTCTTTCACATCTACACCGTCGATGCCCACACCATGCAGGTGATCCGCAACATGCGGAGGTTTCGTTACGAATCCGCTCGCGAGAGCTTCCCCGTGGCGCACGACTGCGTCTCCCGATTGCCGAAGGTCGAGCTGCTCTACGTCGCTGGTCTTTATCACGATATCGGGAAGGGAAGCGGCGCCGATCACTCGACCGTGGGTGCGCTGCGCGCGCGTGAATTCTGCCGTCGCCACCGCCTGTCGAGCAACGATTCGGAGCTCGTGGCCTGGCTCGTTCGCGATCATCTGGTGATGTCCAGCATCGCTCAGCGCAGCGACATATCGGATCCGAAGGTCATTCAGGACTTCGCGCGCCGCGTCAAGACGACGGCTCGACTCGACTATCTCTACGCCTTGACCGTCGCGGACATCAACGCCACCAATCCCACGCTGTGGAACTCGTGGCGTGCAACGCTTCTACGTCAACTCTACATGGAAGCCAGAGCTGCGCTGCAACGGGGGCTCGACACGCCGATCGAGCGCGCGCAGCGCGTGCGCGATACTGTCGATGCCTCCGTCGCAGCCTTGAAGGACATTGGTATCGACCGAAAGCGCGCGCTCGAGACGTGGGACAATCCCGACGATGGCTATTTTCTGCAGCAAAGCGTCGAAGACATCGTCTGGCAGACACGGGTCGTCGCCGCACATCGCCTCGACGAAGGACCGCTGGTATTCGTGCGTAACGTCACCGGTCAGGTGCAAACCGAAGGGGCGACCCAAATCTTTCTCTACACCCAGGATCAGGCCAATCTGTTCGCTGCCACCGTCGCCGCATTGGATCAACTGGGGCTGTCGATCCATGGCGCGCGCATCCACACCTCCGAGTCCGGACTCTGCTTCAACACCTATCTCGTGCTCGACGAGAACGGACTGCCACTCGGGGAAAATGCCGCTCGATTCGCGCAGATCCGCGATACCCTCGCGAACGCGGTTTCCGACGCTTCCAGCTTCCCGGGGGTGTTGCGCCGGCGCGTGCCACGCGCACTCAAGCAGTTTGCCTCGGCCACGGAAGTGAGCGTGACCGACGATCCATCCGGTGACTACTCCGTCTTGCGCGTGCTGGCAGCCGACCGACCCGGGCTTCTTGCACGCCTCGGCGCCATTTTCCTCGAGTTCGATCTCAACGTGATGAACGCAAACATCACCACCCTCGGGGAACGGGTGGAGGACGTGTTTTTCATCACGGATCACAAAGGCGAGCGCTTGGATGATCCAGAACTCATCGCCCGCATCGAGGCCACCATTTGCGAACGACTGGACTCCGTGGTGAGCGGGTGATGAATCCAAAGCTCGACGATTTGCACCTATACCCCTTCGAACGCCTCGACGCATTGAAGGCAACGCTCACGCCACCTGCGCGGCTCGAGCACATCGCGCTGTCCATCGGCGAGCCCAAGCACCCGCCTCCCGAGTTCATGGTGGAGTTCCTGGCTCGAGCGGATACGATCACGCGAGGTCTTGCAGCCTATCCACCCACCCGTGGATCCCCCGCGCTTCGAGGTGCCGCGGCCGCGTGGGCCATCCAACGATACCGGCTGGCCGCGCAGAGTCTCGACCCCGAACGTAATGTGTTACCGGTCGTTGGGACCCGCGAGGCGCTGTTCTCGTTCGCTCAGGCCGTCGTCGAAGGCAACCCTCGCTCCCTCGTGCTGTTGCCTAATCCGTTCTACCAGATCTACGAAGGCGCGGCGATTCTGTCCGGCGCACAGCCATTCTACGTCGACGCGCACGGCGGACGTGAAGTGTTCGAGGCGCTCGCGCCGGACGTCTGGCGACGCTGCGAGCTCCTCTACATCTGCACCCCCAACAATCCTACGGGAAACGTCTTGTCCCTCGATGACTTGACGTATCTCATCGAGCTTGCGGACGAGTTCGACTTCGTGATCGCCTCCGACGAATGTTACTCGGAAATCTATTTCGACGAGAACGCACCACCCGCAGGGATTCTTCAGGCCTGTGCGAGCGTGGGGCGAAACGACTACAAGCGATGCGTGGCATTTCAGAGCCTGTCCAAACGCTCGAACCTGCCGGGTTTACGTTCGGGATTCGTCGCGGGCGACGCCGAAATTCTGGAACGCTATTACCTCTACCGGACATACCACGGCTGCGCGATGTCCGAGCACTCCCAGGCCGCAAGCGCCCTTGCGTGGAGCGACGAGGCGCACGTCGTGACCAACCGAGCGCTGTACCGCGAGAAATTCGAGCGCGTGCTGCCGATGCTCGACGGTCTGATGGACGTGGCGATGCCACAAGCCGCGTTCTATCTCTGGCCCCGAACCCCCATGGACGACGTTGAATTTGCCGCGCGATTGTTCGAGCAGGAACACATCAGCGTTCTGCCAGGTTCGTTCCTCGCCAGGGAATCCGATGGTCTGAATCCCGGCGTGGGGCACGTGCGCATGGCCCTCGTCGCGACGCTGGCGGAGTGCGAAGAAGCCGCGGAGCGACTTGCTCGATTCATTGCTTCTCTCTGATCTCTCCCCCCGGAGTCGCAACTTGATCTGGTTTCGAACGAGAAGCTCTTGCCCTTCCCCAGCGGCGCTAGCAAAGTTGGAACGCTTTAGACCGGAGTGAAGATCTTCGCACGGAGCGGCTGCCGGAGGTTCCCCGTGCTACCGCCAAGCCCCAGCGCAAGGCGCTGGGGCCGACTTCCATGTCCTCCTCGCTGGCGGACCGGGCACAGCTTGCACGTCCCTGTACGCTGCACCCGCTACGCCCGCCCAAGAAACCTCCGGCACCCACTCCCCTTCACCACTACGTGGAACCGAAGCACGCAGAAGTTTGGCAGAGCGATGCTCTTCCCAGCGGGCATCGTAGGAGCGGTGCTCTCAAGACGTACAACACCTTCTGAGGTTGTGTTAGCTTTCGGGACCCCAAGCAATCCGAGTATGGGATCATGAACGATTCGGCGACAACGCCGCTGGCGTTCGGTCTCGGAGTGGGTACCCGGGACGCGCACGGCAACTGGCTCGAGATTTATTATCCGCATCTGGTATTCCAGCCTCCCGCGAACACCACCGGGGCGATCGACGAACATTTCGGAGTCGACGCAGGAGAGCGTGATGCGGACCCGAAGGCACTTGCCCGGTACGCAGAAGCCCTTCGAGCCACCGACGTGCCCGCAGCGGAAGTCGTCGCCGCGCTGGCAGCGGCCAATCGGACCGTCATCGCCGTGCGACTGGACGAAGATCGCGCGATCGCATCCACCGCAGAGGGCTATCTCAAGCTGCACCTTCTGTCCCAGCGTCACGTGCTACCGAACGAGATCGACCTGGACGGGATTTACGAGGTCTTGCCCACTGTGGCATGGACCAGCGAGGGCGCAATCGCCATCGACGAGCTTCCTCAGCGGTTGCTTCAAGCCCGCTTGTCGGAACGCCACATGGAAGTGCACGCCGTGGACAAGTTTCCCCGCATGCTGAACTACGTCGTTCCGAGCGGCGTTCGTATCGCCGCAGCCAGCCGCGTTCGTCTCGGCGCCTATCTCGGCGAAGGCACCACCGTCATGCAAGAAGGCTTCGTCAACTTCAACGCCGGGGCGCTCGGCCCGAACATGGTGGAGGGGCGTATCTCCCAAGGCGTGATCCTCGGCGAAGGAACCGATCTTGGGGGCAGTGCGAGCACCATGGGAACCCTTTCCGGGGGCGGCAAAATCGTCATCAGTCTGGGCAAGAATTGCCTGGTCGGCGCAAATGCCGGGACGGGAATTCCCCTCGGCGATCGTTGCACCATCGAGGCGGGGCTCTACATTACTGCCAGCACACCTGTTTCCCTGTTGGATGACAAGGGGAACCCAGTGAAGACCGTCAAGGCGCGCGAGCTTGCCGGACAGTCGGATCTGCTGTTCATCCGCAACGGACGCACAGGCGCCGTGGAGTGCCGCACGAACAAATCGGCAATCGCGCTGAACGAAGCGCTGCATGCCCACAACTGATCTCGTTGGCCATCCGACGATTCAGCTCGCCATGGAGCTGATCCGACGACCTTCGGTGACACCCGAGGATTGCGGATGCCAGGAGCGGATGATCGAGCGGCTCGAACCTCTCGGCTTTCAAGTCGAGCGGATGACATTCGGCGACGTGAGCAACCTCTGGGCGCGCCGCGGCAGCCAACCACCGCTTTTGACGTTCGCTGGCCACACCGATGTGGTGCCCGCGGGGCCCCTCGACCGATGGACCACACCGCCTTTCGAGCCGACGATCGGGGGCAATGCGCTGTATGGACGCGGCGCGGCTGACATGAAGGGCAGCCTGGCGGCCATGATCGTGGCGACGGAGAGGTTTCTCCAGACGCGCCCGGCTCATCGCGGTTCCCTCGCATTTCTCATCACCAGCGACGAGGAAGGCGACGCAGTGGACGGTACCTCGCGGGTCATCGAGGTGCTCCAACACCGTAAGGAAAACATCGACTGGTGTCTGGTAGGGGAGCCCTCCAGCACAGCGACCACGGGTGACGTGATCCGCAATGGCCGTCGTGGATCGCTGAATGCGACGCTCCAGGTACTGGGGACCCAAGGCCACGTGGCTTATCCCGAGCTTGCCGACAATCCAATTCACCGCGCGCTCGGCGCATTGGCGTCACTCGTCCAGGAACGATGGGACGAAGGCAATGCCTTCTTTCCCCCTACGAGCCTGCAGATCTCCAACGTGCAGGCAGGCACCGGCGCTACGAACGTCACCCCCGAGGTTCTGGAGGCGTTGTTCAACATCCGCTTTTCCAGTGAAACCACCGCAGACGCGCTACGCTCATGCTGCGAAGCCATCCTGGATCGGCATGCGCTCCGATATCGCCTCGAGTGGAGGCTGTCCGGAGAGCCTTTTCTCACGGAGCCGGGAACGTTGACGCAAGCGGCAATACGAGTGATCAAGCAGCGAATGGGGTTCGCCCCACAGCTTTCCACATCGGGAGGCACGTCAGATGGTCGCTTCATCGCCCCGACGGGGGCTCAGGTGCTGGAGCTTGGGCCATGTAATGCCACTATTCATATGGTGGACGAGCACGTCGAGTTGGTCGATCTTGCACGGCTCACCGACATTTACGAGGGACTGCTCCTCGAGCTTCTGCCGGCATGAGCGAAACACGGCTTCCGGACATCGAGATCTATCTGCGCGACACCAAGACTCAACGCGTGATCGGATGGTTGAAACAGGAATTCCCCATGGCGCAGATGAACACAATACGTCACGACCACAAGGCGCTGCGGTTGGAGATGAACACGCAGAAGGGGACGATTCCGGTGACGCTCTATTTCGACCCGCTGCCCGAGTACACGGTGGTGTGGTTCGATACGTCGGCAACACCCTGGAACACGGATCTCGATTGCGCGCGCACCGCCGCCCGCCATCTGGGTTGCGAGGTGCGCTGCAGTCTCGGGGACTCGGGCGACACCGGCAGTGCGCAATGGTGGCGCATCACGGGAGATCGCGTGGAACAGATCACCTGGCAGTGACATGGCGGCGCTAGATTATCTGCCCGAGCGAGTGCACCCCGCGATCTACGCGGGAATTGCGCTTGTCACCTTTTTCGCGGTGCTTGCGTGGCGGGCGCCGGCAGCGCTGATTCCACATTTGGTCCCGCAAGGTGGACCGGTCACCCTCGAACGGGCAACCGGCAGCCTGTGGCAAGGGCGGGCGGAACTTGAACCGGTAGGAGCGGTGCGCTGGACCATCAATCTCCTACCGCTGGCATGGCTCAAGGCGGACATCGACTGGATCCTCGAGGGCGACGGGCTGCTCGTAGCCGGGAACCTCTCTACCCGAGGCGGCGACGTGGACATAGCCCGGGTGAAGGGTCAGGTGAGCCCATCGGCGGTCAACCCATTCCTCGCGCGATACGGCATGTCGGTGGAGGGCGACGTACGGCTATCCGAGATCGAGGCACGGCTCCAGGGCAACGCGTTCACCCATGCGAGTGGCCTGCTGGCATGGACGGGCGGCACGGTGAACTATCAGCTGGGTGGCAAATCGTTCACTATCGACATGCCGCCGCTCTCGGCAGTGCTGCGGATGCAGGAGGACGCGCCTACACTTGACATCAGCATGCCCGGATCGGGAGAGACGGTGATGCAGATCACGTTGAACTCCGAGGGCTGGGCCGAGCTCAAAATGACCAAGAGATTCCTCGAGGTTGCAGGATTCCCGTGGCAAGGTAATTCCGCTGAGACGTACGTCCTGGTGGTGTCGGAGAAGCTGTTTTAGAATCCCAAATCCCCATGTCCCGCTCGTTCCAAGTGCATGATCTAACAGTAAAACTGGTTGAGCCCGTCAAGATCCTGCTGGTAGTGGGGATCGCGAGCACCCTGGCTCAGGCCGCCTGGCTTCTGATGCTGGGACCCGTGGCTGACGGGGTCGGTGTCCTGAGCGCCTCCGAGGTGGCGGACACCCGCGGGAGCACGCTTTCACTGCGCCTCCCCGGGGGCGAGATCGCCCAGCTGCATCTTTTCGGTGAAATCTCCAAGGTGAACGCCACGCCTCTGCTACCGGATGATGCACCGGAAACTCACCTGCGACTCGAGCTCGAAGGTATCTTCTTGGCAGAAGACGCGAAACTGTCGTGGGCGATCATCGCCGAGCAGAACAAGCCGGGCCAGTTGTACCAGATCGGTGACCAGGTCACCCCCAGCGTGCGACTGGCGGCGGTGCGAGAGGATCGCGTGATCCTCAGGCGCGGCGCCAACTACGAGACCTTGAGCTTCAGTGACGAGGACAACGTCGGGATCAAGCTGGCCAAGCCGACGCGCCAGGCGGCGCGCACAAACCCGCGCGCCCGCTTGGGGCGCGCAGCGCGTCTGCAGAGCGGGCAGGTCCAGCAGCCGGCAAATCTTGGCCCAACCACCTATCCCACGAACACGGCGCGTGGCGGAGGCATCACCTCGGTGAAGGAGTTCGTCGATGTATATCGCAGCCGGCTCGACGAGGACCCGGAAGGCACGTTGAGTTCCCTTGGCATCGTCCCGGTGGCCTCGAACGGCTCCGAGGGCTATAGACTCGGGAACGTGACTTCGAACCCATATCTCAGCCAGGCAGGGCTTCAGCCGGGTGACGTGATTCTCTCGGTGAACGGCCGTCCGGTGGGCGACATTCAGTCGGACCGCCGGGAGATCGACAACATCATCGCCCAAGGCAGCGCTAGAATCGAAATCGTACGCGGCAGCCGCCGATTCTTCGTGACCGCGTCACTCCGATGAGGAACCTCGGCGTGTTACATACAGTGCCCAATCTAATTCGCATCAAAACACTGCTGTCACTGCTCCTGCTCTCCTTCGGTCTGCAAACCGTAGCCGTTCATGGCGCCGAGCAATCCTGGCAGATCAATCTGAAGAACGCCGACATTCGCGAATTGATCACGCAGATCGCAACCATCACCACCAGGACCTTCGTCATCGAGCCCCGGGTCACGGGCAAAGTCACGGTCATCTCGAACACGGCATTG
>JAPULC010000127.1 GCA_027295305.1 Gammaproteobacteria bacterium | reverse complement strand
CCGTGCAGCACGGCGTTGGCCGTCGAGCCCAGGAGCAGTCCCAACCCGTGGCGCCCATGGGTGCCCATCACGACCAGATCGACCCCCTCCGCCTCCGAAAGACGATGAATTTCGGAAGCGGGATTGCCGACGCACACGTGCTGGCGCTCCACGGGCACGCCGAGCCCCGCTCCCGCGTCCGCGAGCTTTTGCTTGGCCTGCTCGTGGGCCTTGCGCTCCAGAGTGGCCATCTCGGCCGAGTAATCTCCAGCCACCCCGATGGCACCGAAGCCGCCATAGACCTGCTCGACGGGCCGCACGACGTGAATCACGCTCATCTTGCCGTCCTTGTAGGTCGAAGCCCTGTCCACGACCTTTTCGATGTCTTCCGCGAGATCCAAGGCGACCAGCACGTGTTTGTATGCCATGGGGTTTCTCCATCTTCTATCAGACATGCGATATTAACCCGATTGACCATCGAAGGTGGTTGCTGCGGGTCAATTTGGCTGCGATCCTGTGCGGCTGCCAACGAAATGTCAGAGGGGACGGGAGATGGCATTCAACGGCCTCGGCCTCAACTTGGGCAATCTGGCGCGACTGTCGGACGCCCAGACGCGCTCCATCAGCCCGGAGAACCTCACCGGCGAAAAGGGTGCCGGCGCCATGGCCACCGATGGCACGGGCGTCGAGGCGGCGAGAGATCTCGGCCGCGGCTGGAAGGTCTCGCCATCGATCCGCATCGAGTCGGGCGAGACGGCGGTGCTTGGCGACATCGCGGGCCAAGGAGCGATTCAGCAGATCTGGCTCACCCCCACGGGAAACTGGCGTCACTGCATACTGCGCATCTATTGGGACGAGCAAAACCATCCTTCCGTGGAATGCCCTGTGGGAGATTTCTTCTGCTCGGGCTGGGGAAGTTACGCACCGCTCTCCTCCCTGGCGGTGTGCGTCAATCCGCGAAGTGCCTTCAACTGCTATTGGGAAATGCCATTTCGAAGCCGAGCACGCATCACCTATGAGAATCTGAGCGCCGAGACGGTAACGCTTTACTATCAGATCAACTATTCGCTCACCGACGTTGCCGAGGACTCGGCCTATTTCCACGCGCAGTTTCGCCGCACCAACCCACTTCCCTACAAGGCGGTCTACACCCTCATCGACGGTGTCGAGGGCCAGGGTCACTATGTCGGCACCTACATGGCGTGGGGCAGCAACAACCGTGGCTGGTGGGGCGAGGGCGAGATCAAGTTCTACCTGGATGGTGACGACGAGTTTCCCACTATCTGCGGCACCGGCACCGAGGATTACTTCTGCGGCTCGTACTGCTTCCTGGTAGAAGAGGACGGGAAGCAGGAGTATCGCGAATTCACTACTCCCTACGCCGGCTTCCACCAGGTGGTGCGCCCCACCGGGCGCATGTCGAGTCAGCAACGTTTCGGCATGTATCGCTGGCACATCACCGACCCGATTCGTTTCACGAGGGATCTGCGCGTGACCATGCAGGCGCTCGGCTGGCGAAGCGAACGTCGCTATCTCCCGTTACAGGACGACATCGCATCCGTGGTGTATTGGTATCAGTCGCTGCCCTCGCGTCCTCTACACCCACTTCCAGAAGCCGATCAACTCGAAGTAATCTGAAGTCCATGGCAACGAAGCCGCAACAACGCATTCCCTCGGTAGAGGAGCTTCTGGCAGACGCGCGCTTCGCCGCGATCAATCGATCGTACGGGCGCCACCTCGTCAAACGTGCGTTGCAAAGCACCCTCGAGGACGTGCGCAAAGCAGACGACTGGCCCTCGTGGGCGGAGACGGTGGAAGGCTTTGCCGAGCGGGTGGGTCAGCGTCTTGCCGTTGATTCGTCGAGCGGTCTTCGAAGCATTCACAACCTCACCGGCACGGTGATTCACACGAACTTCGGGCGGGTGACGTTACCCGAGGAAGCCATCGAAGCCATCGTCGCCGCGGCGCGCTCACCGGTAGATCTCGAATACGATATTGCACGCGGCGCACGTGGCGATCGCGACCGTCATGTCGAGGCGAGCCTTTGCGCGCTCACCGGTGCCGAGGCCGCCACCGTGGTCAACAACAATGCCGCAGCGGTGCTGCTCGTCCTGAACACACTCGCCCTGGGCAAGGAGGTGCCGGTCTCGCGAGGTGAGTTGATAGAGATCGGCGGCTCGTTTCGCATGCCGGACATCATGGCGCGGGCCGGATGCGTCTTGCGTGAGGTGGGCACCACCAATCGCACGCACCTTCGCGACTACGAGCAGGCCATCGGTGTCGATACTGCGCTCTTGATGAAGGTACATCCGAGCAACTACACGGTGGAAGGATTCACGCGCTCCGTGTCGACCCAGGACCTTGCAAAGGTCGCGAGCGACAGAGCCCTTCCGTTGGCGGTGGATCTGGGCAGTGGGACATTGCTCGACCTGCGACGCTTTGGTCTGCCACAGGAACCCACCGCCGGAGAGACCCTCGCCCAGGGTGCCGACTTGGTCACTTTCAGCGGCGATAAGTTGCTGGGGGGTCCCCAGGCGGGACTCATCGTCGGACGCCGGGATCTGATTCAGTCGCTGAAAGCCAATCCGTTGAAGCGCGCGCTGCGCGTCGGCAAGCTCACCCTTGCGGCGATCAGTGAAGTGTTGAAGCTCTACGGTGAACCGGAACGACTTCCTGAACGCCTCCCGCTATTACGCTATCTCCTGCGTACGCCCGACGAGCTCAGGGCCCAGGCAGAACGATTAGTGCCACTGGTTCAATCCGCCCTCGGCGAAGCATTCAGCGTCAGCACGACGCCGTGCGAAAGCCAGATTGGCAGCGGCTCCTTACCAAGCGAACGGCTTCTCAGCCATGGCATCCGAATAGAACCTGCAGGAGACCAGCCCCGCGCCCGCACCCTCGATGTGCTCTCGCGCCGACTGCGGGCCCTTCCAACGCCCATCATCGGACATATTCACAAGCATGCGCTGGTGCTCGATCTTCGCTGTCTCGACGACGAAGCTGCCTTGGCCAGCGAGCTCGAGCTTCTGCGCGCATGATCATCGCAACGGCGGGTCACGTCGACCACGGCAAGACGGCGCTGGTCAAAGCGCTTACAGGTGTCGACACCGACCGGTTGGAGGAGGAAAAGCGCCGCGGGCTGACCATCGATCTCGGTTTCGCCTACTACGACTTCGCGGGCGTTCGCGTGGGCTTCATCGACGTCCCCGGACATCAACGCTTCATTCACAACATGCTGGCGGGGGTTTCCGGGATCGACTACGCGATCCTCGTCGTCGCCGCCGACGACGGCGTCATGCCGCAAACACTGGAGCACCTGGAAATTCTCGAGCTTCTCGGAGTGGCTCGGGGGCTTATCGTCATCACCAAGAGCGACCGCGTGGACCCGGCGCGTATCACCGAAGTCGAGCATGGGGTGAGCGAGATCACGCGAGACACTTTTCTCGAATCGGGTGAAACGCTGATCGTGTCGTCGGTGACCGGTGATGGAATCGATAGCGTCACCCAACACATCGCCGCGGCGGCGAAGAGCCATCGCATGCGTTCGAGTAGCGGTTGCTTTCGACTCTCTGTGGATCGCGCCTTCACACTTCGCGGCGCAGGGGTGGTGGTCACCGGAACGGTGCACTCCGGATGCGTGTCCACCGGCGATGAGCTGGTTGTGGCACCGAGCGATATTTCGGTCCGCGTCCGAGGGCTGCATGCGCAAAATGTCGAAGCCGTCCAATCGAAGGCGGGCGATCGTTGCGCGCTCAATCTCGCCGGCATCGACCGAGATCGAATCAGTCGGGGGGACTGGCTGGTTGCGGCGCAGGCCAACCAGAGCACGGATCGAATCGATGTTTCACTTTCACTGCTGTCCAGCCAGCAGAGACCGCTTCGCCACTGGACCCCTGTGCACGTTCATCTCGCCGCATCTCACATCACCGGACGGGTAGCACTGCTGCGTTCCGGATCCCTTGCACCCGGTGAGACCGACCTCGCACAGATCGTGCTCGATGGATCGATCCCGGCCAAGCGGGCTGACCGATTCATCATTCGCGATCAAGGTCAGGACATGACGCTGGGCGGCGGAGAGGTGCTCGACGTCTTTCCTCCCCGTCGCGGACGCAGGCGTCCCGAGCGACGTGCGTACCTCGAGTGCATCGCGCACGACTCTGCCATCGAGGCACTGGCATCCATGCTGGAAGCATTTCCCACCGGCGTCGATCTGGATCGCTTCGAGAACTGCTGGAACCTCACGGCGTCGGAGCGACGCACCTTGGAGCAGGATCTGGCGTTTCACATCTATACCGACCAAGGACAACGCATCGCTGTCAGCAATGCGAACATCGAAGCGTTGCAAGGCGAGCTCGTGGATAAGGTGGGCGCGTGGCACAAGGCGAGTCCGCACGTCATGGGGATCCGTCTCAGTCAGTTACGGCCCTTGATCCCGTCGCAGCCTCCCGTCGCTCTGCTGGACGCTGCGCTGAGCGCTCTCGCGAGCAAGGGTCGACTGAAACAGCATGGCGCAATGTTCGCCGTCCCGGACCATCAACCCCAACTCGTGGGAGAGGACCGCCAACTCTGGCAGCGCCTCATGCCGTTGCTCGATGCAACGAATCTGAAACCGCCGATCGTGCGCGAGATTTCTCAGACGGTGGGCGTTCCGCTCAAGCCCTTGTCGGCCTTTCTGAAGCGCACGACGCACCTTGGCTTCACCGTTGGCGTCGCGGACAATCGCTATTTTCTCCCGAGCACGCTTCGCCAACTCGCGGGCTTCGTCGAAGAGCTCGCCGAGAGCGATCCCGAAGGGCATCTCACGGCGAAAGAATTTCGCGACCGTTCGGGGATTGGCCGCAATCTGTCCATCGAAGTGTTGGAGTTCTTCGACTCGCAGGGCTTCACACGTCGCCACGGGGACTGGCGGATAATGCTCAAGCCTGCCAACGAGGTGTTTGGTAGCTAGGGGTTTGTTGATAGACTCGGTCGCGGAAGAGTATCGTCTCCGGTGGGGCGCGCGGCCTTCAAAGCCGTTGAGGCGTGCTGACACGCCTGGTGGGTTCGACTCCTACCTCTTCCGCGGTATAGCGTCCTAAGCTTCTGATATCCCGAGATAAACCTCAAAGCATCGTGGCAGGCATAGACGGCCACCTACACTTTGAGCGTCCCTCGAATCCCTCTGGCTGACCGGACCATTTGTTCCACCACCAACAGGGAGACGACACCATGAACGCCAACGAAATACTTGCAGAGATGCAACGCAAACGAACGGCTATGGAGGAGATGACGCTAACCGATATCTCATGCAGCCAGAAGGGAAACCCGTTTGTAAGGGACTGCCCCGAGCAGACCATGCGGAACGTCTGCGGCGTGCTTCGGGTGCTGGAACAGACCGTGATCCAAGAGCCCGAGATGGGACCAGCGAAGTACGAGACACACGGACGGTGTCTGCTGGCGCCTACTTTTTCTTGAAGCCGCTCAGCCGCACGGTCAACTTTCGGGGGTCATCCTCAAGCTTCTTGAGGCGGGCTTCGACGTCGTCGAGCCGTTTGCGTATCGCCTTCAGGTCTTTCTTGTCCGCCATCATCTCTCCTCCCCAAGAGTACGAGAACGTACTCTATCCCGTCAGTCGGTCACCGAGCACTGATGGATAAAAACACATTGGTTTCTGTACAGCATTGAGAGCCGCTGTGGCCCTCAGAGGCCGATATGGCCGCTACGCGGTTGGTATGGCTTTCGAGAGAGGCGCTCAGAACGGCTCTCACGAAGCGTCAAGTGATTCTACAGGCCGATTCCGATGTAGCTCGTACATGAGGCGGATGTGATCGACCGCCCTCTCCACCGCTCTTTCGTTGATTAGTAGGATTCGCATTCAGAACGCCGGACCTAATTCTGTGATGGTCATTGTTGCGTCTCCTGTTGTTGGTCGGCTTCTGCGATGAGTTGGTTTACGTGGTCGGAGAACCCAGGATATATCACCGGGAAATTGTCCCAGAACAG
>JAPULC010000126.1 GCA_027295305.1 Gammaproteobacteria bacterium | reverse complement strand
CGTGTTGCTGAGCCCGGAGGATTCCTTGCCCGCCGCGGGTCAGGGAATCATCGCGGTGGAGTGTCTCGCCGATTCCGATGTCGCCCAATGGGTCGGCGCCATCGATCATGCCGAGAGCCGACGGGTAGCGTTGGCGGAACGCCATGTATGCAGGCGCCTCGACGCCAGCTGCACCATTCCACTTGCCGTCTACGCCCAGGTCAGCGGGGGTGAGTTCAGCCTTCGTTCCTGGCTTGGGAGTCTGAGCGGGGAGCCGGTCGCGGCGGATGGTCACGGGACCGAGCCGCTGGCGGTGGCGGATCAGGTGGCGGATGCGCTGTTCGCCGCCGGAGCTCGCGAGATTCTGCGCGAGTTCGCCGACGAGGTGGATTCTTGAGTGGCGTCATCGCAGTGACGCGTACCGAGCCCGGGGCCTCGGTGCAGGCCAGGGCACTGCGCGCCGCGGGATTCGAATCCAGGGTCTGTCCGTTGCTCAGCGTGCAATGTTGCGAAGCGCCGCGCCTGAGCGTGGGAACTCCCGATATCGTGTTCTTCATGAGCGTGCATGCGGTTCGCTGTGGCCTCGGTCATGTCCGCAATTCGCTGGATGCGGCACGCTGCTTCGCAGTCGGACGCGCCACCGCCGATGCACTGAGTGCCGAGGGCATCGAGTCGCGCGTACCCGAGACCGGCGAGAGCACCGAAGACCTGCTTGCATTGCCTGAGCTTCGCGAGGTCAGCGACGCCAACATCGTCATCGTGCGCGGTGAAGGCGGACGTGAGAAACTTGCCGAGGAGCTCGAGGCACGCGCTGCGCAGGTCGAGTGTTTGGACGTTTACCGACGCATTCGAAACCGTCAGGGGATGATGGATCTTCAAGGCGCTCTTCGAGACGCTCTTCAAGACCTAGACACGGTGGTCATCGGTAGTGGCGATGGGGTCCGCGCCCTTGCAGATCTGGTGGCGATGGATCGACGCGGTGAGCTGAATCTCATCGTGCCGTCAAAGCGCGTGGCGGATGTTGCGCTCGAGCTGGGTTTCGCCACGCTGTCGATCAGTGACGGCGCGTCGGATGAGGCTGTAATCAGCTGTCTGAAATCCCGGGACCAACGTGGCTGAAGAGATTCCCGCAAAACCAGAGGCACAGCCGGAGAAAGACTCCGGCGGGGTGACCCTGCGTCTCCAGTGGGGCGTCTTGCTCGTGGCCCTCGCCCTCGCATTGATCTCTTCGGCCTACGTTGGCTATCGCGTCTATCTGGAGACGACGCAGGTCGATCCCCTCGAGGAGCTGCGAGGGCAGGTGCGCGGTCAGCTCGCGGAACAGGGCGAGCGGTTGGTGGATCTCCGTCGAACATTGAGTGAAGCCGATGCACGCCAGTCGAACGCGGCGGTGATGATCGAGGACGAGTTGGCAACGCTCAGCGGGCGACTGGATGAAACCGTCAGAATGGTGGTGGAGGCCGCTGCGCCGGACGAGCGTGAGTGGAAACTTGCCGAGGTGGAGTATCTGCTTCGCATCGCGAATCATCGCGTCACGATGGAGCAGGATATCAGGGGTGCGTTGCAGCTGACGGTTGCAGCCGATGCCGTGCTCGAGTCTCTGGACGATTTCTCGATGCACGAAGTACGCGCGCAGCTGGCTCGCGAGATCAGTGCGTTGAAGATGGTGCCGGGTCTCGATGTGACGGGCATTTATGTGCGCATCGACGCGCTGAGTGAACATGTTGGGCAACTCCAGACGCGCAGGCCATGGGCGCAGGCCCAGAGTTCGGAAGACCCAGCGGAGACCGTCGTCGAGGAAGCTGAGCGAAGCGTGTGGGCCATGCTCGCGGAGCGACTGTCGCTTCTCGTCAGGATTCAGGTCGCCGATGCGCTGCCGAGGCGACCGCAACTGTCCGAGGAAGAAGTGCAGTACGTGCATCAGTTGTTGCGCTTGCAGCTGGAGCAGGCAAAGCTCGGGCTTTTGCGAAAAGATCAGACGCTCTACACGGGTAATCTCTCCTCCACTGCAACATGGGTGCGCGAATATTTCGACCCGCAAACCCCCGCCAGCGTGATGGTTCTGGATGAGCTCGCCGCGCTCGCAGCAATACAGTTGACTGCGGACATCCCGGACATATCGGGTTCGTCGAATCTTCTTCGCGGGCTGCGTCGCCTGGAAGAGGGATAACTAGGAAGGCGAATTTACTTCGCCGCAGTGTGGGAAGAAATTCGCCCGGCCGGCGAATTTCTGGACATGAACCAAAGGCATCACCGATGCGCCTCAAGATCGTCTATACACTCTTCGTGATCCTCCTGGGCGGATTGATCGGCACCCTGCTGATGATGGACCCGGGCTACATGATGATCTCGTACGCCAGCGTCACGATCGAGGCGAGTCTGTGGGCAGGGGTTCTCATACTGCTACTGCTGATGGCGTTCGTGTGGGTGGTGGTTCGACTCGCGGGCGCCACGTTCAAGAGTGCCGGCGGACTCAATGCCTGGAACAGGCAACGCCGCGTCCTCGGTGCTCGGCAACAGACTGTTCAAGGAGTACTCGCCGTGGCGGAGGGGGATTGGGAGCGCGGTCGGCGCATTCTCTCCAATTCCGCGGAACGCTCGGAGACGCCGTTCATCAGCTATCTGAACGCGGCGCGGGCAGCCGACGAGCTGGGAGATGCTGCTCAGCGAGACGAGTATTTGCGACTTGCGCACGAATCGACCCCTGGATCCGATCTCGCCATCGGTATCACTAAAGCTCAGCTGCAGCTCTCGAAAGGCGAATGTCAGCAATGCCTCGTGACGCTCGAGCGCTTGAAGGACGATGCGCCGAAGCATCCGCACGTGTTGAGAATGTTGAAGTCCGTCTACGAGTGTCTGGACGACTGGGAGGCGATGGAGACGCTGCTGCCAGCGTTGGAGAGAAATCGTGCCGTCGATTCCGAAGAGAGCGCGCGCCTGCGGCAGAAGATTTGGCTCGCAAAGCTCGAGCGATTGCTTGCGACGGAAGAAAGTAAGTCCGACGGATCTTTGGCGGGGCTTTGGAAGCAGGTGCCGCGACAATTGCGGCGCGACGGCCAGTGGGTGCTCGCGTTTGCGAAACTCGCGGCCGATCACGATGCGGGGGGCGTGGCCGAGGCGGCGCTGCGTGAATGCGTGTCTCGAAATTGGAGCGACGAGTTGGTTGCCGAGTATGGCCGCGTGGAAGGGGACGACGTGAGTCAGCAGCTCGCGACCGCCGAGCGTTGGCGCAAGGGTCACGACGCCAGCGCGCCGTTGTTGCTTGCGCTCGGGAGACTCAGTATGCGCAATCATCTGTGGGCGAAGGCGCGGGAATATTTCGAGGCGAGCCTTGCGGCGGCATACACCCCGGAGGCTTCAGCCGAGCTTGGCCGGCTCTACGCGTCTTTGGGCGATTTCGAGACGGGTGCGACTTATCTCAAAGAGGCGCTGAAGGAAATCCCCGTCTCATTGCCACGGCTTCCGTTGCCGCAACCGTCTGCGTCTTTGGCAACCGCCGAGACGCCGTAATCCATACCAAACGTCGAAATACGCGGTAGGAGCGGTTGTCCGCGTTGCAGAGCGACCGGTTGGGATTGCGGACGTTCTTGGGCCACGCATTCCCAGCGTGGCGTGTCGCTAACCGGGCCAAGAGCGCCATCCAATTCATGCGACACTAGCTCCAATCATTCCGAAACCGACTTGGTAGTGATCTCTCACACAGGTTTTGTTTTCAAGCCGTGAGGTTTCTACACCCTGTGTGCCGAGTCGAACCACGGCACGGGAATTGTCAGTGTCAATCGCGCGGAGCAACGTCGCGCTCGCGCGGCGCATAATCGAACACATCCGATCGCGCATTGGATTGTCGGAGTCCAATGCCGGCAAGCGCATCGAATGTGGCGTAGACCATAACGGGACCGCCACAAAGCATCACGTCGACTTGCGACAAATCGGTGAAGTCTTCCGCGATGGCTGACGCCAGGTTTCCGCACCTGCCATGCCAATCCACATCCGGCAATTCCACGGTAGGCTGAAAAAAGAAATTCGTGGTAGTCGATGCCAAGAGCTTGAGGTGCTCGACGTCATAGAGCTCCTGTGACGTCTTAGCGCCCCAGTAAAGATGGAGCGCTTGATCGAGCCCGCTCGGAAGAACGTGCTCGAGGACGCTGCGAGCCTGGGCATAACCGGTCGCGGCAGCCGCAATGATCAATGGCCGTGCGATGGGGGCGTCGACGAAGCAATGGCCAAACGGAAGCTCGACGGTGAGCTCGTCACCTGCGAGCAGTTCGTCCATGAGCCGTGCGTCGTCGGTTCCTTCAATGGCTTGGTAGTGTAGCTCAAGGGTGTCGGCCGCGGGCGGGTTGGCAATGGAGTAAGGAATCTCGTGCCCGGACGGGTGGAGGATCTTCAGGTATTGCCCGGCGTAAAAGGTGGGTATGTTCGCGCTGATGGGGCGCAGGCGTATCTCTCTGACGTGTTCGCTTAAGGTCTGTATGCCGACAATGGCACAGCGCAATCGCGTCAATGCACCGTCGCCCCGGCGGTCACTTTCTTACCCCTTTGCGGCCGCTCTCTTTGCCGGCGACTTCATCGACGAGAAGAACAGATCGTTGGTCTTGGTTTCCCTCAGTTTGTCGAGCAGAAACTCGATCGCCGCGATATCGTCCATCTCGTGCAGAAGCTTGCGCAGAATCCAAACGCGCTGCAGCTCCTCTTCGCCCATCAAGAGCTCTTCGCGGCGCGTGCCCGAGCGGCGGATGTTGATGGCTGGATAGACGCGTTTCTCGGCGATGCGGCGCTCGAGGTGCAGCTCCTGGTTGCCGGTGCCCTTGAATTCCTCGTAGATCACCTCGTCCATCTTCGAGCCGGTGTCGACCAACGCCGTCGCTATGATCGTCAGGCTCCCGCCTTCCTCGATGTTACGGGCGGCGCCGAAGAAGCGTTTCGGCTTCTCGAGGGCGTGAGCATCGACACCCCCGGTCAGCACCTTGCCCGACGACGGAACCGTGGTGTTGTAGGCGCGTGCGAGACGCGTGATGGAGTCCAGGAGGATCACCACGTCCTTCTGGTGCTCGACCAGGCGCTTGGCCTTCTCGATCACCATCTCGGCGACTTGGACGTGGCGCGAAGGGGGTTCGTCGAAGGTGCTCGCTACCACTTCCCCTTTCACCAGGCGCGACATCTCGGTGACCTCTTCCGGGCGCTCGTCGATCAACAGCACGATCAGCACCACCTCGGGATTGTTGGCGGAAACCGCCTGCGCGATGTTCTGGAGGATCAACGTCTTGCCCGCCTTGGGGGGGGAGACGATCAATCCGCGTTGGCCCTTTCCGATTGGCGCAACCAGATCGATGACCCGAGAGGTGAGATCTTCGGTGCTGCCGTTGCCTCGCTCGAGGGGTAGGCGATCGTCGGGAAACAGCGGCGTCAGATTTTCGAACAGTATCTTGTGTTTCTTGCTGTTCGGCTCGCCGTAGTTGATTTCGTCGACTTTGAGCAGCGCAAAGTAGCGCTCGCCATCCTTGGGTGGACGAATCTTTCCGGCGATGCCGTCACCGGTGCGCAAATTGAATCGCCGAATTTGACTCGGCGACACGTAGATGTCGTCGGGACCGGCAAGGTAGGAGCTGTCGGCAGATCGCAGAAAGCCAAACCCGTCCTGAAGTATCTCCAGGGTTCCGTCCCCGTAGATGTCTTCTCCGCCCTTTGCCTGCCTTCGCAGGATTGCGGCGATGACTTCTTGTTTTCGGGAACGAGCGATGCTGTCCAGGCCCATCTCGCGGGCCATGTCCAGAAGCTCAGGTACTGGTATTCTCTTGAGGTCGGTAAGGTTCATAGGTGTCTCTACAACACTGAAACGGTAGGAAGGATGGCTACGAGAGCCGTTGTGACAGCTTCGGGTTAGTCCGGCGAAATCGAAGTCTGTGGAATTATTAGAAGAAGCGGCACGCCAGCAAAGCTTTCGTCTGACTTCGGGAATCTACCACCGAAGATGTGCCTCGGTCCAGAGTTTAGTGGAACGGGATCGAGGGTCAAGGGTTTACGCTGGGGCGCAGTTTGTGTGTGCGTCGGCGCAATTCGCAACGCACGCCGCGATCAGATGTGGCTGTCGAGGAATGCTGCGAGCTGTGACTTCGACAGGGCGCCCACCTTCGTGGCTTCCAGCTCGCCGTTTTTGAACAGCATCAGTGTCGGTATGCCGCGGATTCCGTACTTGCCTGGCGTCTCCTGGTTCGCGTCGATGTCCAACTTGCAGATCCTGAGCTTTTCGCCGTACTCATCGGCGATTTCCTCGAGGATCGGCGCGATCATCTTGCAGGGGCCGCACCATTCCGCCCAATAATCCACTAATACCGGACGATCGGCGTTGAGCACATCCTGATCGAAGTCCGCGTCCGTCGTGTGAACGATGTGATCGCTGCTCATTCTAAGTCTCCAGGGAGAGTTCTCGCTTTGCCCGCAAGTTTACCACTGCCGAGATGATCTGTTACTAGCCCCGAGTCTCAATATGGGGGTGGTCCAGTTCCGTTCAAGCAGGTAAGGCTTTCGCGACACGGTAGGCGAAATAGGTCAGGATTCCATCGGCGCCGGCGCGCTTGAACGCCTTGAGCGACTCGATGATCACGTCCTCGGAGAGCCATCCCGCCTGGATTGCCGCCATGTGCATCGAGTATTCGCCGCTCACCTGGTAGACGAACGTAGGGACGCCGAACTCCACCTTCACCCTGCGTAGCACGTCGAGGTAGGGCATGCCCGGCTTGACCATGACCATGTCCGCCCCCTCGTTCAGATCCAGGGCCACTTCCTGGAGGGCCTCGTCGCTGTTCGAGGGGTCCATCTGATAGGTTTTCTTGTCCCCCGTCAGCGAGCTGGCGGAGCCCACGGCATCCCGAAACGGACCGTAATAGGCCGAGGCATACTTTGCCGAGTAGGCGAGAATGCGCGTGTGGATGAGCCCCTTCCGGTCCAGATCCGCGCGTATCGCCCCGACCCTGCCATCCATCATGTCGGACGGCGCGATGACGTCGGCTCCCGCCTCGGCGCAGCAGATGGCCTGCTTGCAGAGCGCGTCGATGGTCTGGTCGTTGATCACGTAGCCTGAGGCATCCACGATGCCGTCCTGACCATGGCTGGTATAGGGATCCAGTGCGGCATCGGTGATGATCCCGAGTTCCGGATAGCGCTTCTTCAGAGCGCTCACTGCCCGCGGTATGAGCCCGGCTTCGTTGTAGGCCTCGCGTCCATCCAAGCTCTTGAGCGAATCGTCGATGTTGGGAAACAGGGCGACTGCCGGAATGCCGCATGCGAGGAACGATTCGGCCTCTTTGACCAGTTCGTCCACGGTATACCGTTCGATGCCCGGCATGGACTGCACCGGCTCACGGCGCCTCTCACCTTCGATGATGAATACGGGGTAGATCAGGTCATTGACGGTGAGAGTGGTCTCCTGCATGAGGCGCCGCGAGAAGGCGTCGTGACGCATGCGCCGCATCCGGGTTTTGGGATAGGCGCGCTGGCTCTGCAGCAGGGCCCGGACGTTGGGTATCGAGTCCACGACCTGTCCTCGTGGGAGGTTAAAGTCCATCTTAGCCACTTGGGCTGGAAACGGCACCGATATGAACCCCGAGCCGGGGAGCATGTCACACAAGTTGACTTTTTCGGGGGTCGAGGAGTTTATGGAAAAATGATTCTACGAATCAGTTTTCGCCCCCGATTTGCCTTCCATGGCAAATCGGGTGACCGACAAAGTCGTGCGGGGACGCACGGGGAATCAAACACTTACGTGTTTGATTTGCGCTTGGCCATCCATGGCCAGAAGCTATCAGCCTGTTTTTCAACAGGCTGATACCCCATGTCGACCAGACAGATCGTATTGCTGACAATCGTCGCGCTCGCCATCGGCGCGTTCTTCCTGCTGGATCTCCAGGCGTATCTGTCGTTCGAGTATTTTCAGTCGCAGCGCGAGCGAATCGTAGGGGCGTACGAGGCCGATCCGTTCGAGGTGGCGGCGATCTTCTTGGCGGCTTACGTGATGATCACTGGGTTGTCCCTGCCGTTTGCGGCAGTGATGACCATCGCTGCGGGGGCGATTTTCGGCCTCTGGGTCGCCGTGTTGATCGTCTCGTTTGCGAGCACCATTGGCGCAACGATTGCTTTTCTCATCTCACGCACACTGCTGAGGGACTGGGTGCAGCGACGCTTCGGTGCGCAGCTCAAGCTCATCAACGCGGGCATCGAGCGCGATGGAAGCTTTTATCTCTTCAGCATCCGCATGGTGCCGCTGTTTCCCTTCATCATCGTGAATCTCGTGATGGCGCTGACGCCCATGCGAACGGGAAGCTTCTATGTATCGAGCCAGCTCGGAATGTTGGCCGGGACGGTGGTCTACGTGTTTGCCGGCACTCAGGTAGCGCAGCTCCAGAGCGCCGGTGACCTCGTGAGCCCGGGGTTGCTCGGGGCCTTCGCCGCGCTTGGGCTATTCCCGCTGCTGGCTCGCAGATTCGTCTCGGCCTTTGCGGGGCGTAAGCACCTCGCGGGATTTCGCAAACCCCGTCATTTCGACAACAACCTCATCGTCATCGGCGCCGGCTCGGCTGGGCTCATCGCATCGCTCATTGCCGCCACGGTGAAGGCGAAAGTCACCCTGATCGAGCGCCACAAGATGGGTGGCGACTGTCTCCACACGGGTTGCGTTCCAAGCAAGACGCTGCTGCGCTCTGCGCGGGTCGCCAATACGGTGCTCGAGGCGAGTCGTTATGGCATCAATGCCGGCGTCCCTCACGTGGACTTCCCTGCCGTCATGGAACGGGTGCGCGAGGTGATCCGCCGCATCGAGCCGGTGGATTCCGTCGAGCGATACACATCCCTGGGCGTGGATTGCATCCAAGGCGATGCGCGCCTGGTGGATCCTTGGACGGTGGAGGTCGATGGACGCCGCATCACCGCACGAGCCATCATCCTGGCGGCAGGAGCGGCACCTTTCGTGCCGCCGATCCCCGGAATCGAGGAAGTGGACTATCTCACCTCCGATACCGTGTGGGATCTGTCCGCGTTGCCAGGGCGACTGCTCGTGATGGGTGCCGGACCCATCGGATGCGAGCTCGCCCAGGCCTTTCGCCGGCTGGGCTCTGAAGTCACCCTCGTCGACATGATGGACAGGGTCTTGCCGCGGGAAGATCCGGAGATCTCGGATCTCGTGCGCGAGCGCTTCGTAGAGGAAGGCATTCGCGTCTACACGGCTCATCGCGCAACCGCATTTCATCGAGGAGAGGACACGTGTGTGCTCGAGGTCGAGCACGCCGGCGAAGTGAGCGAGATCGCATTCGATCGGGTGCTGGTCGCCGTCGGGCGCAAGGCGTCACTCGAAGGGCTGGAACTCGACGATCTCCACGTGGACCTCACACCCGCGGGGACAGTGGCAGTGGATGACTACATGAGATCGAGTGTGCCGACCATCTATGCGTGCGGGGACGTCACGGGACCCTATCAGTTCACGCACATGGCGTCGCACCAGGCGTGGTTTGCCGCAGTGAACGCATTGTTTGGTCGGTTCTGGCGTTTTCGTGTGAACTATTCTGTGGTGCCGTGGGTCACCTACACCGATCCGGAGGTGGCGCGGGTGGGTCTCAGCGAGACGCAAGCCACGGATGAAGGGGTGGCGTTCGAGGTGACGCGCCTCGATCTTCGCGAATCCGACCGCGCGCTTACCGATGGGCAGGAGGCGGGCTTCGTGAAGGTGCTCACGCCCCCCGGCTCCGATCGGATTCTCGGTGCCACCATCGTGGGGGCTCACGCGGGGGAGATGCTGCCGGAGTTCATACTCGCCATGACCCACGGCCTCGGGTTGAAGAAGATCACGGGGGCCATTCACGTCTATCCCACGCTGTCCGAAGCGAATAAAGGGGCCGCGAACGCGTGGCGACGCGCCCACGCTCCTGAAGCGCTTCTCGGCTTCGTAGGGCGATTCCACGCCATGATGCGATGACTGCGGTGCGCCATGGGCGCACCGCTTGTTGTATTTGCGCGGTCCGACGGCTACAAATGTTGGCCTTTGCCAACTGATCGATCGGAGGGGACATGCAGCTTGAGCAGGTGAGACATGTAGGTGTCTTAGGCGGTGGCGTGATGGGCGGCGGCATCGCGCAGATTCTATCGGTCGCGGGCTATGAGGTGACGGTGCGCGATCTCACCCAGGAAATTCTCGACGACACCCGCGACGAGGTCTGCACTCGCCGCTGGGGTATGAAACGCGCGGTGGAGCGAGGCAAGCTCGGCTTCGATCTCGCCGAGGAGGCGATCGAGCGGATTTCCTACACGACCGAGATCGAAGATCTGGCGCCCTGTCAGTTCATCATCGAGGCGGTGCCCGAGCGACTCGAGCTCAAGCAGGATGTGTTCAAGGAGCTCGACGAGGTGGTGAATGCCGATGCGATTCTGACCTCGAACACCTCCGGCATCGTCATTGCCGAAATTGCCGAGAAGGTCTCACCTGCAAGGCTCCCTCTCATCTGCGGCATGCACTTCTCGAATCCGGTGCCCGTGATGCGCATGTGCGAGGTGATCTACACCCCGGACACTTCCGAGGAGACCATGGATACCGTGCGCGGCGTCGCCGAGAAATCACAGCGTGTGGTGAGCATGGTGCGTGACACCCCAGGAACCCGGGGCTTCATTCTCAATCGTATCTTCGCGGCGGCTCATCGCGAGGCCGACAAGATCGTGGAAGCGGGCATCGCGAGCCGCGAGGACGTCGACAAGGCGATGATCACGGGGCGCAACTGGCCGACAGGCTTCTACGGAAGCCGCGGCGGCATTGGAAAGCAATGGTGACCCGAAGCTCCGCTTCGGGTTTGGCAGATTGCCTGCGGCAATCTGCAGACGTACAAATTGCCAAGGGCAATTCCGCGGGCGGCTGCCGGGCACCGTGTGCCTGGCACCACTAGCGCATATCGGTAGTAAGCGCTCACTACGGAGTTTGGGGAGGCTCACGCGTCGGCGAGGAGTGCCTTGCTCGCGTGTTTGATGGTCTGGCGATAGGGCTTCACGGTTCCCAGCGCCCTGGAGATGACGATGGCGCCCTGGATGCGGATGAGAAAGTCCCGTGCGCGGCGGCGTGCGCGTTTTCTTGACAGCCCTGCCTCCATCAGGACATCGGCGATCTGGTCGATCCACCCACGCACCTCCGAGGACATCGCTTCTCCGAATCGATTGCGCGTGGTGCCGAGACTGAAGATGCCGATCAGGCAGTTGCTATGACCTCCGTCCAGGTACTGGTCGAGTCCTTTGACCATCCGTTGAACTCGACGGCTAGGGCTGCCCTTCCCCTTGAGCACGGCGAAGACTTCTCGGTCCAGGTGAGCGCATACCTCTCGAACGAGGGTTTCGGCCATCTCCACCTTGCCGCCGGGAAAGTGGTGGTAGAGACTCGCCTTGCCGAGGCCGGTGGCGCGAGCGATCTCGGCGATGGTGGCGCCATCGAAACCCCGGTCTCGAAATACCCCGAGTAGCCGGTCCAGCAGGTCTTCGCGGGAGAGCAAGGCTTGGGGCATGTGCTCTGT
>JAPULC010000125.1 GCA_027295305.1 Gammaproteobacteria bacterium | reverse complement strand
ATCTCTCTCCGTGGCGACGGCTCTCCGCCTAAGGCACGATTCGAAATGTCCTGCGCCGACTGAGTCGGTAGATGCCAAAGTCTCGGCTGTCGAGGGTGAAGAATCGCCACCATTGCATCACCACGGGCCCGTCCGGATCGTAACTCCGTCGACGCCGTACCTCCGGAGTGCCTGGGGGCCCGTTCAGGCCGTTCCCGGACGCCCTCACACTACGGGATTCCCGTACTTGCATTCACCCCCGCGACGTCGCAGGCTTCGCACCCTCCAGGGCGCAGGCATAGCCGAGATGACCGTGGCCATTGAAGAACGTTATGCATTCGAGATCCTGAATGCCGGTAACCGTGGGCAACTCGCGGGGGCTTCGAACGTCTGGGAAGCCATGCGAAACGAGGCCGCGCGGCGCTCTCAGGAAGAGCCGATGCTCGGCAGCTTCTATCACGCCACCATCCTCAATCACGACAACTTCTCGGCGGCCCTTTCGTTCCGTCTGGCGAGCAAGCTCGACAGCCCCATGCTGCCGTCCATGCTCACGCGGGAAGTCATCGATGCGGCCATCGCGGCGGATCCGGCGCTCGTGAAGGCGGCCGAGATCGACATCCTGGCCATCAATACCCGCGATCCGGCATGCGAGGACTTCTCCACACCGTTTCTCTACTTCAAGGGCTGGCACGCCCTTCAGGCCCATCGGATCGCCCACTGGCTGTGGAAACAGAACCGAACCGCCCTTGCGCTCTACATTCAGAGCCAGGTGAGCGCGAATCTCGGCGTCGACATCCATCCGGCTGCACGCATCGGCTGCGGGATCATGCTGGACCACGCCACGGGCATTGTGATCGGGGAGACCGCGGTGGTGGAAGACGACGTCTCCATTCTGCACTCGGTGACCCTCGGGGGCACAGGCAAAGAGACCGGAGACCGCCACCCGAAGATCCGCCAAGGCGTGCTCCTCGCTGCAGGCTGCAAGGTCATCGGCAACATCGAAGTGGGCCAGGGTGCCAAAGTCGGCGCGGGCAGCGTAGTGCTGGAAGACGTCCCGCCTCACGTAACCGTCGCGGGGGTGCCGGCGCGCATCGTCGGCACGCCCGCGGTGCACTACCCGGCACTCGCCATGGACCAGGCATTGGACTCGAAGCCCTACCGAGAGATCCGCTACCCCGTAGGAGCGGCTTCCAGCCGCGATTGGTGCATCTAGCGAGTCCGGAAGGAATCGCGGCTGAAGCCGCTCCTACGGTGACGGATCTTGCACGGGGATCGGAGGTCCAATCCAGATCGGCGTCAACCGATTCCCGATCTATTCGTTTCAGGTGTTGGGGTCTCCCCTTCGCCGCACGGGGTATTGCTGGCAGGACGCCGGTGATACCCCGGGAGGCCCCTCGACAATTACGTTAGTTTGCGGAAGCGTACGGTGAAATTGTCAGGGAGGGCAATTCCGGAGAAGAACTATTAGTCGTGGTAGTTGTTCCGTAGCAGATCGCCGAGCCGGCGATTACGATCGATCTCGTCGGCGAGTTGGTGGCGCAGAACCACGACCTCTTTTTTCATCTTGTTCATCTGGTCGTCGTAGTCCTTCGTGATCGCCATCATCACCTTGCGTTGCTCTTCCTTGATGTGCTTGACCTTGCGTGCGTGCTGCGTCACCAGCTGTTCGATCGACAGCGACGGCCCGAGATCCGTTTCTACGCTGCCAACGCGCCGGTCCAACGTGCGCAGCAATTTCGGCTTGATCTTCGTCGGCCTCGGTGCCTCCTCCTGCTCCGGCATTGCCGCGAAGCCGAGCTTGTTGCGCTCGACGAAGCGCTGCACCTTCGCGCAATCGTTGTCGGTGGGATTCCACATGTGATGAATGTGCCACGGGATGGGACACTGTCGGCGCGACGCGACCTTGATCGGTCCATGGCCAATGTCCGGACCGCGCCCGGCGTTTCGCACCAGATCACGCAGCGGAACATTCCAGTCGGTGTCGACGTAACCTTCCTTGTCGAACTGGATCAGGAAGGCCGCAATCGCGATGATGCCAAGCTCCATCCCCACCTGCGCATAGGCACCTTTGAGCTCCTGACCCGCAAACGCCGGCAAGGGGGCGGCACGTGTGGTGAGGGCCTCGAATTCGCTCCAGTGAAGCTCTACCGTCGGCTCTGAGAGCCCAAACAAATAGACAGCTTCTCCGATTTGATGACGTTGCGCTTCCATGGCTGGTGTTAGTTACTACCTTTCCCAGACCTACCTAAAACACTAATAGCTACCCACTTCTGCGCAAGTACGTCACAGAGGAAATGAGACCCAGTTGGCAGGATGACAATCCCTCCGACAGGGCGTGAAACTGTGGCTTGAAATAGCCTAGAACGCGTTTCTAGAAGCTTCTTTCAGCCGGATCAACAACTTGTGTGACTCATTGTGCCAGCGGCCGCAGAGGCGATTTCAGCCACTCCTGCGCGCGTTTCCAATTGTATTCTTCAACCCTTTGAAACAGTGGAACATTGCGACAAACGGTCAGTTCTGACCCCTCGGCGGAATTTCCGTTAGCATTGAACGCGCCAGGGGACAGGCCTCAACCCATTGACCGATATCTTCATCAGCTACGCGCGCGAAGATCGCAGCTGCGTGGAACGCCTCGTTCGCATCCTGGAGGACCGAGGCTACTCCGTCTGGTGGTCGACGACCCTGTCGTCGGCTGCAGCATGACATCGAACCCTGGCGCGGTTTTAAACTGCCGAATCAGCGCAGATGTGCAGCCAGGAGACAGCTACGAATACGGCATTGCCAACACGGCCATCGGGTGCCCGCTGGACCCGCACATTTTCATCATCCGGTGACCACGAGGGCGCTGGTAGATCTTTCTTCGCAGATCGACCTTTTGCGACACCCTCTAACTAAAGCCCCCCACACCAGAAGCACCCCACTTCAAACAGGTTTTTCGAGGTTCCTAAAAGCCGCTTGTATGTTAGTCGGTGCCGAAAATCAGGAAGATTGAGGCATCGGCGCGAGCCAGGGCTTGTCCGCGAGCAGGGCACAATACGCTTGATCAGTTAGTAACGTATACGTTACTTTACTCATGTTCGTCATCAAGGAATACATTGCGCGCATGCCGCTCACCCGCAGCTTCAAGGAGACGGTTCAGGTCAGAGCTCGCTGTGATGTCGAGTTTCGCGTGGAGCTATTCCGCAGTGCCCTGGAGTGCATGCTGGAAGGTGACTTCGAGACCGGTAAACGCCTCTTGCGCGACTACATCAACGCGACCGTAGGTTTCGACGACCTTGCCAAGCATCTCGCGAAAAACCCCAAGAGCGTCATGCGCATGCTCGGCCCTTCCGGCAATCCCCGCGCCGAAAATCTCTTTGGCATCATCAACCACCTTCGAGAAAAGGAAGGGGTAAGGTTCGAACTCACGGCATCGTAGAATCACGGACCTCGCGGACCGTCCTAATCCACGTTCAACCGCTTGAAGACCCGCCGCGCGTTGGTGGTGAAGATCTTCTCCTTGTCTTGCGCATCGACAGCGGTGTTGGCGTCGATGTAGCGCCGGGTATCGTCGAAGTAGTGATCTGTGAGCGGGTCGATGCCCCGCACCGCCCCGAGCATCTCCGAGGCGAAGAGAATATTGTCGGCGGGTATGACGTCGAGCAGCAGATCGATGCCCGCCTGGTGGTAGACGCACGTGTCGAAGAAGACGTTGCCGAGCACCAGCTCCTCGAGCGGTGCCTTGTCGCTCATCATCTGCACCAGGCCGCGAAAACGCCCCCAGTGATAAGGCACCGCACCGCCGCCGTGGGGGATGATGAACTTGATATCCGGAAAGTCCGTGAAGATGTCGGACGTGATCATCTGCATGAAGGCGGTGGTGTCGGCGCCGAGGTAGTGCGAGCCCGTGGTGTGAAAGCACGGGTTGCACGCCGCGCTCACGTGAATCATCGCGGGGATGTCGAGCTCGCACATCTTCTCGTACACGGGATACCAGAAACGCTCTCCCAGCGGCGGATCGGTCCAGTAGCCCCCCGACGGGTCAGGATTCAGGTTCACCCCGATGAAGCCGAACTCGTTCACGCAGCGATCCATCTCCGCGATGCACGCCGTCGGCGCAACACCCGGAGACTGAGGCAGCTGCGCGACACCGACGAAGTTGTCGGGATAGAGCTCGGTGATGCGGTAGATGAGCTCGTTACAGTGCTCGGTCCAGTAACGACTCGTGGATTCGTTCCCGATGTGATGCCCCATCCAGCTCGCACGCGGTGAGAAGATCGTGAGATCGGTGCCGCGCTCCCGCTGCGCCTTGAGCTGGGCCCCTTCGAGGCTCTCGCGTATCTGGTCGTCGGTGATGCCGACCTTCCCCTTGATCGCCTGGTGCAGGGGATCGCGTTCGAGCTCCGCCTGCTGCTGCTCGCGGTACTGACCGAGCTCGTCGGGCGCGGTGGTGTAGTGCCCATGACAGTCGATGATCATCCGGCGTGCTCCTCACTCACCTCTCTACTCGGATAGGCTTCGCTCGAGGCGATCCAGCGTCTGCATCGCCGGCAGACATTGAGCAAAGCTCGCATTCGGTTCGCGACCTTCGGCAATAGCTGCAAAGAATTCCCGATCCTGGAGCTCGATCCCGTCCATGCTGACATCGACCTTCGAGACGTCGATCGGCACCTCATTGCCGTCGACGAGATCGTCGTAACGGGCGATGTAGGTGCCGTTGTCGCAGATGTAACGAAAGAAGGTGCCAAGAGGCCCGTCGTTGTTGAACGACAGCGCCAGCGTGCAAAGCGCACCCGAAGGCACCTGCAGGCCAATGGTCATGTCCATGGCGATGCCGAGCTCTGAATGAGGCGGCCCCTGCTGCGCCCAGACCCGCGATGGGATTTCACCCAACTGATACTGAAACAGATCCACCGTGTGGCATGCGTGATGCCAAAGCAGATGATCCGTCCAGGTGCGCGGCTTGCCCAACGCATTCATGTTGGTGCGCCGAAAGAAGAAGGTCTCCACCACGAGGTGTTGAAGGGTCAGCTCCCCTGCAACAATCCGTTGGCGAATCCACTGATGAGACGGGTTGAACCGCCGCGTGTGACAGACCATCGCGGTCAGGCCCGTATCTTCCTGCGTGCGAACCAATCCCTCGGCATCCGCCAACGAGTCTGCCATGGGGATTTCCAGGAGCGCGTGCTTCCCGGCGTGAAGCACGCGCTGCGCCTGGGCGGCGTGCAGGTGCGTGGGCGTCGCGAGAATCACCGCTTCCACGCCTGGCTGCCCGCTGCACTCGTCGAGATCGACGCTCCAATGTGCAATTCCCCGCTCGTTGGCAAGCGCCTCGGTGTCCTCGGCGATTCCCCCTGCGAGAGAGACCACCTCGACCTCATCGATTCTCGCGAGACCATCGAGGTGGCGGCGCCCGATCGCGCCTTCGCCCGCCACGCAGATCTTCATGCGGCGTCTCCACCCCGGGGGCCGCTCTGGAGAATGATCAGTCCGGCCGCCGCGTTGGAAGCGGGCACGTGATAGTGGCGATAAACCTCGGTGGCGTTATCTCCCAGCGCGCCGCGCATGATCAGCCACATCACGAGCTCGATACCCTCGGAGCCGGCCTCACGCATGTATTCGACGTGAGGTCTGCGCGTGAGCGCTTCGGGATCTTGGGTCAGCTGATCGAGAAACTCGGCATCGAACTTCGCGTTCACCAGGCCGGCACGTTCACCCTGCAACTGATGTGACATGCCCCCCGTGCCGAAGATCACCACCCGCAGATCCTCGTCGAACGACTCCACCGCGGCCCTGATGGCCTTGCCCAGATTCCAACACCGGTTCCCGGTGGGCGGCGGATACTGAACGACATTCACGCACAGCGGCACCACCTTGAACGGCCAGGGATCCACCTCGCCGCACAGAATCGACAGCGGCACCGTCAGGCCGTGGTCCACCGGCATCTGGTTGACCAGCGTCATGTCGAACTCCGACAGGATCAGGCGCTCGGCGAGGTGCCAGGCAAGCTCGGGATGGCCTTCCACCACCGGCACCTTGCGCGGTCCATAACCCTCGTCCGCCGGCGAAAAGGCCGATGCTACCCCCAGGGCAAACGTCGGAATCAGCTCCAGGGAAAACGCCGACGCGTGGTCGTTGTACACGACGATGGCAACATCCGGCGCGGTCTCGGCCATCCACTGGCGAGCCTTCTCGTAGCCTGCGAACAACCGGCGCCAATAGGGCTCGTCGGTCTTTCCATTGTCCATGGCCGCACCGATGGCCGGGACGTGCGACGTGCCGACACCCGCAACGATCTCAGCCACGATCACCCTCCGATTTGCTGCGATTGCCCTCCACCGAACGTCCCCCTGCGAGCATCATCGAAGTGAACTCCTCCTCGCTCACTCCCGACATCTTGCCGCCGATGCCCTGCATCGACAGCCCGTCGAAGGCGGCGAGCTTGAAGGTGTAATAGATGTTTCCGCCGAGCTGCAGCATGCGAAGCCAATCTCGGCTCGACACCGCCTCGCGCTGCTCGGCGCTCATGGGAAACCCGTCCAGATGTCCTTGCGGATCGGCACGAAACGCTTCGCGATTCTCCGCGCTGTTCAACGACATGCAGAACATGTTGAGGTGATAGCCTTCACGCGATCGGGTGCCGTCGAAGACGTAGGTTCCTGGAATGTCGTCGTAATCGTTGCTGCGCGCCATGGAGGTTGCCCATGAACGACAAGAGCCCGCAGTCTAATCCAGAATGGGGTCAGACTTCGTCTGACCCATTACCGTGCCTGGCACGGTGTGCCTGACACGGCCTGACGAGAGATTGTGATTGGCCTACCGCCCGTGTTATCTGTTCCCAGGGGAATGTAGTGGGCGCTGCGACGTGAAGACCCAGGTAGCAATCATCGGTGGCGGACCCGCCGGCCTCCTGCTCTCGCAGTTGTTGGACCTCCAGGGGATCGAGAGCGTGGTGCTGGAGCGCCACAGCCGCGAGCACGTGCTTGCGCGGATTCGCGCCGGCGTCCTGGAGTGGGGTTCTGTGGAAGTGCTGCGCAACGCCGGCGTCGGTGAGCGCATGGACACCGAAGGTCTGCTGCATGACGGCAGCGTGATCGTCTGGTCGGCAAAGCACCGTTTCCTGATCGATACCCGGCGTTACGCAGGCAGGCCGATGATGGCCTACGGACAGACCAACATCACCGAGGACCTCTACGCGGCGCGCGACGCCGCTGGTGGAACCATCATCGACGAAGCCAACGATGTCACGCCGCACGACCTGACAGGCAATCCGTACGTCACCTACGAGAAAGACGGCGAGCAACATCGGCTCGATTGCAATTACGTGGCGGGCTGCGATGGGTTCCACGGGGTCAGCCGCGCGTCGATCCCGGAGTCGATCCTCCAGACCTACGAGAAGGACTATCCCTTCGGTTGGCTCGGAATCCTATCGAGAACACCACCGCTCCCCGAGCTGACGTACGCCAATCACGAGCGCGGGTTCGCGCTGGCGTCGATGCGAAACCCCATGCTCAGCCGCTACTACGTCCAATGTCCCCTGGACGACGACGTCGACGAGTGGCCGGACGAACGTTTCTGGCAGGAACTGAAGTCGCGTTTTCCCGAGGAGATTGCCGCACAGATTGTCACCGGGCCGTCCATCGAGAAATCCATTGCGCCGTTGCGGAGCTTTGTCGCGGAGCCGATGCGCTATGGGAACCTGTTTCTCGCCGGCGATGCGGCCCACATCGTCCCGCCAACGGGCGCCAAGGGCCTCAACCTCGCCATCTCCGACGTGTTCTATCTGTCTCGAGCACTGACACAGTTCTATGACAACGGCTCCACCGACTATCTGGATCGCTACTCGGACATGGCGCTGCGCAGAGTCTGGGGCGCAGCACGCTTTTCCTGGTGGTTGACGATGCTGCTGCACCGCTTTCCCGATCAAGGCGCGTTCGATCATCGCGCCCAGGAAGTGGAGCTCGACTACATCGCATCATCTGAGCCCGCGGCGCGGTCCATCGCGGAGCAATATGCGGGGTTGCCGTTCGAGGAGTGATGGTCCGGCGCAGCATCGGACGCCCCGTCCGGCCTCTCTTTCACCCTCGAGCGCAAGCGCCGTCAGCTCGGCGCTATACAACGCTCTGATCTCTTGCTCGTATGCATTGTGCAGAGCGATCTGCAGGTATCTCTCCGCCGCTGATAATTTACCTAGCTGATAGTAGGCCTTGGAGAGCCCAAAGCTGAGCTCATGCAGGTATGGCGCAATCTCGACTGCTCTTTTGTAGAAGCTGATTGCTTCCCTGTAGTCCCCACTGTTGTATGCCTCACGCGCTGCATGAAACCAATGGAAGGGGCTGGGATCATCTAGCCTGGCGATCCTCTTCATTAATCCTCTAGCTTCCGAATGACGTCCCTGTTCAATCAGCAAGCCACGATAGTTTTTCAAAAACGTAAGCTTATTGGGCAGGTTCTCGATGCCATACAAGTAAATCTCTTCTGATTTTTTCACCTCTCCCATACGCTTGTAAATCACCGCCAGACTGTTGAAAGCATCGCTACTTAGAGAGTCGAAGTTGATCGCTTCGAGGCTCAACCAATAGGCTCTGTGATAATCCTCTTCACCGATAGCGTCGGCTGCCTGATTGAGATAGTACCGAGCGATGTAGTCTTGCTCTGAAAGATTCTCCATGAAGCGTTCAGTGCCATCGGCAAAGTAGTCGACCTGTACGCCCGGTCGTGCGTAGACGAAGACGTTCTCTTGCGGCGTCCACCCCTGTTCATAAAGTCGGGTGCGAACGTGAACACCCTTCAGTACAACCTTTTCTCTGAACTCGAAGACCGGGGTGGAGTCCACGAGCTGATACCCCACCTCGACATTGGCCAGCCGGGCAATCGCCGTCGTTAGAATCGCCAGCGACAAACAGTTTCCTTCAGAGAGCTCGATAGCCTCGGCAGCTGAATTAGTGTGCGTGTGATAGCTGAATCCTTCGGTGATCTCTTCCAGGTAATCGGAGACACGTCGATGAATCGGGGTCGATCCGTGCCCTGGGCTGTTGAGATATTCGATGAATTCAGCTTCTTGTCTCGCTGTGAGCTGATGAATCTCTCGAGGGGTCACGATGTCGGGACGGGCAGCAAAGATACTGTCGTAGCGAGTCGAAAAACCCGGCGGCTCCACTGCATCTCGTACAGGCTCGACCGACGCGCAAGCCATGAGACTGCCGGCGCAGCACAACAGAAAGCTGGATTTCCTACACCTCGAAGCAAGTTTCATATTCTGCCTCGATAGCCGCGCCCCAGATCTTACGCCGAAAACAGCGTCCTTCAAACGACGATCAACTCGTACCTCGACGACTTGGCGCGAATTGCGCCCAACTTTCGCGTACCGCGTGCCGCTTGTGCCGCTTCAAGGCGCGCCGCCAGATGCGCGAAATCCAGCGAATCATCCCAACGACGAAAAGGCAGTCGAAATAGATCCTGGACTCGACTACACCCAGGAAAAACAAAGCCAGGTGGTGTGTCTGGTCGCCCGTTCTGGCGAAACACACCGCAGTGACATAGAACTCTCGGTCGCTGACACAGATTGAGGCTAGCTCGGCCTTCATGGCATCCCCTTCACCTTCACTCTCCTGCCGCACAGTTTGCCTGAAAATTCACGAATTCAGCACACCCATCTAGTGGAACATAGCCCTGCGCCGCTCGATCACCGCCGGGCACCGTCCTCATACCCGCGCTCCTTCGGCATACAGACTCACCCCTCGACCAATGCCGTAATAGGTAAACCCCAGTGCCGCCATCAGCTCTGGGTCGTAGAGGTTGCGGCCGTCGAAGATCACGCTGTGGGTCAGGCGCTCTTTCAAGGTTCCGAAATCGGGGCTTCGAAACTCGTTCCACTCGGTGCAGATGACCAGAGCATCGGCACCGTCCACCGCAGCGTAGCGGTCTTCGAAGGCCGTGAACGCACTCTCCTCGAAGTGTTCGACGGCGTCGGCGCCAACAGCAGGATCGTATGCTCTGACCACGGCCCCGCCCTCGATGAGCGCTTCAATCAGATCGACGCTCGGCGCCTCGCGCATATCGTCGGTGTTGGGCTTGAACGCAAGCCCCCAGATGGCGATCACGCGGTCCTTCAACGGGTTGCCGAAGTGGCGTTGGATCTTGTCGAATAGCACCTGTTTCTGGCGTGCGTTGACGTTCTGCACCGCGCTGACCAGCGCTGCGTCGAAGCTGACATCCTGTGCCGTGTGATAGAGCGCCTTCACGTCCTTGGGAAAACACGATCCGCCGTAACCGCAGCCGGGGTAAATGAAGTGATAGCCAATGCGGGGGTCGGAGCCGATGCCCTTGCGCACCTCCTCGATGTCCGCACCCACGCGCTCGGCGAGATTCGACAGCTCGTTCATCAGACTGATCTTGGTTGCGAGCATCGCGTTGGCCGCATACTTCGTAAGTTCTGCGGAGCGCGCATCCATCACCAGTATCTTGTCGTGATTACGGTTGAATGGTGCATAAAGCGTCTTCAGAGTCTCCGTCGCCGCTTCGTCCGCGCTGCCGATGATCACGCGGTCCGGCTTCATGAAGTCGTTGACGGCATCGCCTTCCTTCAGAAACTCCGGATTGGCGACGACAGAGAACTGAAGCTGTTCACCGCGTGCTTCGAGGATCTGACCGACGCGTTTCGCTATTTTGTCCGCCGTACCGACAGGCACCGTGGACTTCTCGACGATGATCTTCGACGCCTGCATGTAGGTGCCGATGGTTTCCGCCACGGCGAGCACGTGAGTGAGGTCCGCCGCGCCGTCCTCGTTAGGCGGCGTGCCCACTGCAATCATGATGAGCGTGCCGTGATCGACCCCCGTCCGCGCTGTCGAGGTAAACGCAAGGCGCCCCCCAGCCACGTTCGCGGCGATGAGAGACTCGAGCCCTGGCTCGAATATCGGACATTGCCCTGCATTCAGAGCGCGAATACGCTCTTCATCCACATCGACGCAAACGACGTCGTTTCCCATCTCCGCAAAACACGCGCCCGTGACGAGTCCCACGTAGCCGGCGCCAAAAATCGTGACTTTCATGTCGAGTGCAACTCTGTAAGTTTTGACTGGTACATCTGGATCACTATTTCCATCACAGTGGGTGCTGCTGCAAGGCTTCTCCCAAACGTCATTGAACCATCAGCGATCGTTGAACCCTGGCCAATGTCTGGATCACCACGGTCGAGCTCGCTGAGCAGCCACGTGCACGCACGTTATTCACTGAATGATGGCCAACTACCCAGCCACGCGTAGAATGGCCGACCTATTCTCTGCACAATATTCGGTGATTAATACCCTCATGTGGTGGATAGCGCTCCTAATCTCTGCATATTTCGCGGTTTTCTGCTTGCCTATACGGAGAATAACCGCCATGAGGTTTTAGCGAGGCTGTGAAGACCCTTGTTCTGCGCGACCGCCGGGCGATCCCCGACGCTAACGCCATTGTCCAACCCGATGGTATTGGAGGGGCGCTGATCGCCCCACAGCGCAATGAAGAGTGCCATCGTCCACTGGCCGCAGACGCCGGTGAGTCGTCGCGTTGAAATGACTGCTTTCACGATCCCCTCATTGAAATTACGTGCGGCAGCTCTGGTCGCAAGCGTGAGCCTGGTGTGGGCTATCTCGATCTATGGGTTCACGAACTTGGGGTTGGTATACCAGCTTGCGCTCGTACCGCGACGGATCGATGGGCTGATGGGTGTGATCACGATGCCGTTTGTGCATCAGTCCTTTTCGCATCTGGTGGTGAATACTGTGCCTTTGTCGATCATGGCAGGGTTGTTGCTCCTTCGCGGCGTGAGGTATTACTGCTTCGTTTCGATCGCAATCATT
>JAPULC010000124.1 GCA_027295305.1 Gammaproteobacteria bacterium | reverse complement strand
GAATCGGTGATCTTGAGCTCGACGAATGCCGGCTCGAACGACTTCTCGAAGTTGAGGGTCGTCGCACGCTTGAACTCGCGTCCCTTCTTGCCGCGTCCGACGAAGAAGGCCGTGATCTCGTTGTTGCCTTGACGGGCGTTGCCCACGAACAGGCGCTGCACGCCACCGCGATACAGCGCATCCACCTGCTTGGCCGTGTAGAGATAGTGCGTGACCTTGCGGCCGTTCAGCTTCACCGTGACGGAATCGAGCGAGAACAGCTCGCCGAGATCCATCGAGAGAAACACGGAGACCCGCGAGCTCGCCGGATAGAGAAGATCCTCTTCCAGGATCAGCAGATCGCGATTGAGTGAAACCAGCTCTTCCTCGAGGGATTCGAGCTGGCGTTTCACCGGCGCGGTCTGCACCTGGTCTTCGTCGGCCGGCCGGTAAATCTCCCGCGCGGCCTCGACCGTGGAATCCTCGTTGACAGGGGCCGTGAGAAGGCCGGAGAGGTCGTCGACGACCTGTACGTACTCCTCACCGAGGGCGCTGGCCGCGAAACCCGAGCCCGCGATCGCCAACGCCATTCCAAGTATCCATACGTGCGCCCTGTTCCTTGGCACGAATCACCTCCTGAGAAGCTTCTTCAGCTTGTCCACATATTTCGCTTCGTCGCCCGGCTTGTAGCCGCGATGGATGTACGCGACACGACCATCGCGATCGACGAGCACGGTGTATGGCATCGCGTCGACGCCGTACGCCTCGCTCACGTGCTGCCCCTTATCGATCAGGAGCGGAAAGCTCACGTTCACCTTGCGCGCAATCTTCATCGCCTTGTCACGCTTGCCCTCGACGTTGACGCCGAGCACAGTGAAGCCGGCGGGCGCATAGCGTTGTTGGATCTTCTCGAGCAATGGCATTTCCTGACGACACGGGCCACACCAGCTCGCCCAGAAGTTCACCAAAACCACCTTGCCGCGAAATTCCTTCAGCCGAAGGTTCTCCCCGTCGATGCTCTTCAACGTGAAATCCGGCGCCATGCTGCTGGGCGTGATGGCCGTCGCTGCCGTGAGCCAGAGCGTCAGAAAGATTCCAATCGATAGTTTTAACCAGTTCATGCGGTACCCCTTTACTACACCGTTAGCAAGCTCATCTCCAGAAATTTCACATGCCTGTGAGACTAGCTTGGATCATGCTTCGCCATCCGGAGAAGCTCGTCTGAAAAATGCATTCGGCCTTCGCCATCGATGATGATGGCGTCGATGCCGGGAAGTCGGTTCACGAGCGCGAGCCCCTTCTCCACCCCCAGGACGAACACGCTCGTTGAAAGCGCATCGGTGGTGGTGGCCTCGTCGCCGAGGACGGTGACGCTTCTGACCTCGCGCGCCGAGTCGCCGGTCTTTGGATCGATGATGTGGTGATAGCGCACACCATCGAGCTCGAAATAACGTTCGTAATCTCCAGAGGTCGACACTGCGACGTCGGTGAGCGGCAACACCGCTACGTTCTCGCCCTCTTTGCGCGGATCGCGCACGCCCACCACCCAAGGCTCCCCGCGCCGATCGCCAATGATGCGGGTGTCACCGCCTGCTCCCACCATCGCCTGCGTGATGCCACGCTTCTGAAGAATCCCGATGGCGCGGTCTACTGCATGGCCCTTCGCGATGCCGCCGAGGTCCACGTACACGCCGCGATGCAGATAACGGATGCGCGTGTGCTGCCGGTCGAATTGCAGATGGTGATAGTCGATGGCCGGCATGGCCTCGGCCAGCGCTTCATGATCGGGTTTGACGTGCTTGCGGTAATCGTACTTGCGCCCTGCCGAGGCAAACGTGACGTCGAATGCACCGCCTGTCAGCTCCGAGATTCGAACGCTCTTCCACATGAGCTCAAAGAGCTCCGGGGTAATCTCCACCGGCGACCGAGCAGCCTCGCGATTCATATATGAAAGCAGGCTCGACGCCTTGAAGGGACTCATCTCGCGATCGATGCGACGCATCTCGTCCATCACAGCACCCACGGCGGCACGACCCTGCGCCTCGTCGGGGTGCCAAAGCTCGACCAACACCTGCGTGCCCATGATGGCCTGTGATTCTTGCCACCACTGCGCGGAAATCGGCGAGGGATGAAGGGAGATCAGGAGCAATCCCCAGAGGAAGAACGCGCGCATACGCCCCCTATGAGAAAGTTCTGCAACTAATTGATAGGACAGAAAATCCTTGGACGCTACTCGGGTTCCGATATCTGAGAACTTCATCAACGACGTCTCGTGGCAGCACCCTGATTCGGCCTCGCTACGGCTGGACCCCGCCCACGAATGAGCTACCTTGCGGCCACCCCCGAACGGGGTCCAAACGGGCATTTTTGGGTCCAATCCTTGGCTTAGGGGTGATTATTTCGATCCTGGGCCCACAGTCCTTTAAGCACGTCACCAATCGAGCACGAACCCTTGCTCTCGGGCGCCTCGGGAGGCGAATATCGAGACATGGCGCTGATTTCGAACATCCGGGCATTGTTCAGCCTCACTCGGGGGCTCGTGAGGGGATTGCCCGATCTCGAGGTAGAAAGTGACCCATTCGAGCTCTTTGATCGCTGGTTCGGTGACGCGGGGCGTGCCGGCATTCTGCTGCCGGATGCCATGTCCGTGGCCACCGCGACAACCGACGGGGTGCCGTCCGCCCGGATGTGCCTTCTGAAGGAGCACGGACCCGCAGGGTTCGTTTTCTACACCAACTACGAGAGTCGCAAGGCCAGGGAGCTGGAGGCGAATCCGAAGGCGGCCTTCGTCATTCATTGGCCGGCGCTTCAGCGCCAGATCCGCGTCGAAGGCGCTATTGAGCGAATCTCATCCGAGGCATCGGACGCCTACCACCAATCGCGGACGCGGGGCAGCCGAATCGCCGCCTGGGCTTCCCGGCAGAGCCAGCCGGTGGAGAGTCGAGAGAAGCTGGAATCGAGCTATCGAGAGCACGAGCAGAAGTTTCAAGGCGGCGATGTCGCCCTGCCGGACTTCTGGGGCGGTTATCGGCTGACCGCACAATGCATCGAATTCTGGCAGGGACGGCTGAATCGCCTGCACGACCGCTTGCTTTACACACGCGATGGCGAGGGATGGCGCATCGAGCGACTACAACCCTGAAAATGGTGCCAGGCACGATTTTCTAGCTGAAACCACCGCGCCTGAGGCTACCGCCGTGTAAATTGTGCCTGGCACCATTTCTGGCGCACCATCGGGTATCTCAATCGTCGAGATTCTTCGCGTCCTCGATATCCTGTTCCGGGCGTGGGCGACCACCGGCCTTTCCCTTGCGCTCGGCTCGAGCACGCTGTTCCAGCCTCGCGGTGAGACTCGACTGCTCGGACTTCAACTTCAGATAGCTCCCGACGCGCGCCGCTTCCAAAAACCCCCGTGCGACGGCTTCGCGCACGGCACAGCCGGGCTCTTCGCGATGCCCGCAGTCTCGAAACCGACATTCACCCGCCACCGCTTCCACGTCGGCGAACGACGTGCCGAGCCCGCGCTGAGATTCCCACAGTGCGAGCTCCCGCATTCCCGGCGTATCGATGACCAGCAGCCCTGAGTCCAAGCGCAAGAGCTCGCGTCGGGAGGTGGTGTGGCGTCCCTTGCCATCGGCTTCACGCACGCGGCCCACCTCCATCAATTTCTCACCGGCGAGCCAGTTGACGAGTGTCGATTTGCCCACACCGGACGATCCCAGGATCGCGACGGTGGCGGCCGGACGAGCAAAACGTTCGAGCTGTTCCTTACCCTCCTCCATGGCGGCGCTGACGGATACGACGGTGCAGGACTCCACGGCTTGCCTCACAAGCCCAATCTGCGCGTCGGGATCGTCGCTCAGGTCTCGCTTCGTCAGCACCACCAGCGGTGTGGCGCCGCTCTCGTGGGTCATCGCCACGTATCGTTCTATTCGACGCAGATTGAAGTCGCCATCCATGCCACAGGCAATCCACACCATGTCGAGATTGGCCGCCAGCACCTGCTCCTCGATCTGCATCCCCGCCACCTTGCGCGAGAGTTTCGTGCGCCGCGGCAGTAGCACCTGAATCAGACCCTGCATGTCGCCCCGGCGCTTGACCAGGACCCAATCGCCAACGGCGGGCAGATCCGCAGGCGAAGCGGCTTCTCGGCGCATGCGTCCGGGAAGCTGCACCGAGCACTCGCCCTCCTCGAGTCGCACGCGAAAGGCGATTCGATGCTGGGCGATGACGCGACCTGGCAGCAGTCCCTCGAAGCCTGCTGCCTCCCGGACAACTTGCCACTCCTCATCCCAGCCAAAATCGAACAGCGTCAACGCCATGCGCTGCTCATAGCACGAAGACGACCGGAGGACCAGAAAATGGGGTCGGCCGGTCAGACCCCATTTTCCGCAAGATTTGTCAGACGACTGCCGCTCGATAGAATGACGCGCTTGGGAGGAGCGCGAAAAACCTACGCCACATGCCGAGATCCGCACCGCGGGCGGTCTCTGTATGGGGTTGCTACGCAAGAACGCAGACGGAGTGCGCATGGACACAAAGGACGGCTTCATAGGTAGCGTGGGTAACACGCCCCTCATTCGCCTGGCTTCCGTCTCGGACGAGACCGGCTGCGAGATCCTGGGCAAAGCCGAATTTCTGAATCCGGGCGGCTCGGTGAAAGATCGCGCGGCGCTCTTCATCATCGTCGATGCCGAGCAGAAAGGACTGATCGGACCCGGCGGGACGGTGGTGGAAGGAACCGCCGGGAACACCGGCATCGGTCTCGTCCACATCTGCAACGTGCGTGGCTACGACTGCATCATCTATATGCCCGACAACCAGTCTCAGGAGAAAGTGGACCTGATCAGGGCCCTCGGGGCGGAAGTTCGCGTGGTGCCGACCGTCCCCTACCGCGACGAGATGAACTACCAGAAGCAGGCGGGACGCTTTGCTGCGACCTTGGACAACGCGATCTGGGCCAACCAGTTCGACAATGTCGCGAACCGCCGCGCACACTACGAGACCACCGGCCCGGAGGTGTGGCACCAGACCGGCGGCAGCGTGGATGCATTCGTTGCATCCACGGGCACGGGCGGCACCCTCGCGGGCGTCAGCCGCTATCTCAAAGAGCAAAGCAAGGACGTGCGGATCATCCTCGCCGACCCCGCTGGCAGCGCGCTTTACAACTACGTGAAAACGGGCGAGCTCGAGACCACTGAAGGACCGTCAGTGGGCGAAGGCATCGGCAGCACGCGCCTGACGGACAATCTGGCGGACACCGAGATCGACGATGCCATCAGCATCGCCGATCCGGAATGCGTGGCAATGGTCTATCGGTTGCTCTACGAAGACGGGCTGTTCATGGGCGGCTCCACTGGCGTCAACGTGGCGGCCGCCATGCGGGTTGCACGCGAGATGGGTCCGGGACACACCATCGTCACGGTGCTCGCCGACGGTGGCGCGAAGTATATGTCGCGGCTGTTCAATCGCGCCTGGCTGGCGGCACGGGGGCTGACGGCCCCGTGAGCTCGCACTCAGTCGGGCGACACCCCCTATAATGCCCTCCCTATCTGTGGGGGGGCCG
>JAPULC010000123.1 GCA_027295305.1 Gammaproteobacteria bacterium | reverse complement strand
GCTCATCGATGATCAGGGCATCATTTCGGCGGTCGGGACGTACCACGAGCTTCATGCCGCCGCGCCCGATGCGACGATCAGCGAAGTCGAGGGTGTTCTGTTTCCCGGATTTGTCGATTGCCATACGCACGCGGTGTTTGGAGCCGCTCGCCTGGGCGATCACGAACGCCGTGCGCGCGGGACTGGCTACAAGGAAATCGCGGCTGCAGGGGGTGGGATCCTGGCTTCCGTGCGCGATGTCAGGAAGCGGACGATAGGTGAGCTCGAAGCGCTTCTCAAGCAGCGACTGCGCGCACTTCTTGCAAACGGTACTACGACAGTTGAAGTCAAGTCGGGCTATGGGCTGAACCTCGCGGCAGAGCGCTCTCAGCTCGAAGCGATACGGGGTGCCGCGGCGGTCGATGCTCCGTCGGTGGCTGCGACGTTTTTGGGCGCGCATGAAGTGCCTCCGGAGTTTCGTGAGAAGCCCGACGAGTACCTCGATATTGTCATCAACGAGATGTTGCCCATCGTTGTAAAGCAGAAGTTGGCGCAGTTTTGCGATGTGTTTTGCGAGCCGAGCGTATTTACCGTCGAACAGTCTCGTCGCGTGTTACAGGCGGCACAAAGAAGTGGATTGCGGTTGAAACTCCACGCGGACGAGTTGGATCCGTCGGGCGGTGCCGAGCTTGCGGTAGAACTTGGTGCGGTGAGCGCAGATCATCTCGCGGCGATCTCGGCGAATGGCGTCGATGCCCTGGCCGCGGCGGATACGATCGCCGTCATGCTTCCCGGGACGATGTTGTTCTTGGGGCGGAGAACACAAGCGCCGGCACGCCGCCTGATCGACGCCGGTGCCGCTGTCGCGCTCGCCACCGATTTCAATCCCGGGAGCTCTCCGGGTGCCAGTTTACCGTTGATGACGATGCTTGGGGTGTCGCAACTCCACATGGTGCCTGCCGAAGCGATAGTTGCGATCACCGTCAACGGTGCAGCGGCCGTCGGGTTGGCCGAGTCTCGCGGGCAGATCGCACCCGGGTTTCGCGCTGATCTGGCGCTTGCCAGAGGGCACGACTGGCGTGAGCTGCCTTACTGGTACGGCGTCAACCTGATTGGTGAAGTGTGGGTCCGAGGCGTGCCTTGTCTGCCACGCCAGTGGTCCTTAAGTTCTTTGGGCTAACGAAGTTCCGTGATCACAGACCGCCGAGGTTTGCCCTGAACATCGAGAAACTCAAGGACAAAGCCCGAAGGCTCGAGCTCAAAGGCCAGATGGATAAGGCGATCGAGCAATATGCGAAGATCCTCGAGGGACTTGATGGCACCCCCGAGCTCTCCGATGAGCTCGCCCTGTTCAACAAGCTTGGCGATCTCTATCTGAAACGTGGCGACATCAAGGCGGCCGTCGAGCGGTACGAAAAGGCGATCATTCTCTACGCCGAACAGGGGTTTCCCAACAACGCGATCGCGCTGTGCAACAAGGTGCTTCGCAATGCTCCGGGGCGCACGCACGTGTACCTCAAACTCGCGAAGCTGATGTTGCAACGCGGTTTTGTGGCCGAAGCGAAGCAGAACCTGCTCGAATATGCGGATCGAATGCAGAAAACGGGGCAGGTCGAAGAGTCATTCGAGGCGCTGAAAGAGTTTGCCGATCTGTCTCCGGACAATGAGGAGATCCGGTTGCTCTTGGCCGAGCAGCTCCAAAAGGCCGCGCGAACTGACGAGGCGCGGGAGCAACTGGCAAAGCTGTATCACGAACTCCAGAACGCCGGAGATGAACGGCGCACCCGGGCGACGATGCAACGCATGAGAGCCATCGACCCCGACTACTCGTACGAAGAGGCACCGGCACCCAAGGTCAAATCCCGCAAGCGGCAGGATTCCGAAATCGTTTTCATCGACCCGTACGATGAACCCAAAGAGGCGCCGCCTTCGCAACCGCCTGCTGCGACCATATCAGCAGAACCCGACGCGCCCCTGGTCGTGGAGCGAACATCCAGCGGTGTGGACGAGTCGATTGCCGAGCTGGAAACGACGGATGACGCGTCGTCCGTCGCGGGACTCGATGTTGGCGAGTCGTTCGAAACGCCGAGCGACGATACCATTCCCTCCATCGAGATCGAACCCACGTTGTCGGCGGAGGATGCAGACACCGAGCCCGAGCCAGAACCGACTGTTCCGGCATTCGATGCCGTGCCAGAGGATGGGGGCGGTATCGAGATTGAAGCTCCAACCCTCGAATTGGCATCTCTGGACGACACCGACCGCGAGCACGCGGAGTCGGTGGATCCGCTCGAAGTCAAAGACGAAGGCGGGATTGAAGTACCCGATCTCGACATCCATGCGCTTGACGCCCCAAGCGTCGACGCCGATGACGAGGCGCCGACGGACGACCTTCCATTGCTTTTGGCCGATGTGTTGGATCTGGAGAGTGAGGACGCATCGGGGAAGGAAGAAGCCGAAGCGGTCGTCGAAAGCGCTTCGACGCTCATCTCGGAGGGGCGCGCCACGTCCGGAATCCGTTTCGACGATCCGCCCGAAGCCATTGGGGTTGCGACGCCCGACGTTGGAGCGCTCGAGGACCGAGTACTGGAAGACCCGGATGCCCCGGGCCCGCATCGCGAACTTGGTGAAGCTTTGATCGAGCTTGGCGAACGAGAGCGCGGCATCGAGGAGCTGAACCACGCGCTGAACGCGTTCGAAGCCACCGGTGATTATTCGCACGCCCGAGCGGTAAACGAGGAGATTCTCCGCCTCGTGCCCAACGATGTCGATCATCAGCAGATGCGAGTTGAGTACGCCGTCCGCTCTGGTGAGAAAAGCCAAGTTGCCGATGCGTATCTCGAGTTGGCGGATGCGCTGGTGCGCAACGGCGTCGTCGAGCGGGCTCGGCCAGTGTACGAGCGAGTGTTGGAACACGACGCGGAAAACGAGCGCGCGCTGACAGCGTTGGCGACGCTCGCACCAATTGAGGTGGAGGTTGCGAGCGAGGAGTTGGGCGAGGACGACCTTCTGGATGACGATCTCGAGCCGCCAGACATGCCCGATGTCGAAGTAGCGGCCAAGATGGCCGAGGACGCCGAAAGCCCCCCGACAGGCGCTCCGGCGCCGGTGAGGCAGAGTGGTTTTGTTGATCTCGGTTCGTTGATCCTCGACGAAGAGGTAGAACGCGACACACGGATGCGTGTGGAACAGGGCGCACCCACCGGCGACGAGGAACGAGACTTCCAAGATATGCTAGCGCAGTTCAAGAAAGGGATCGAAGCGAATCTCGATCTGGACGACTCGCAAGCGCACTACGACTTGGGAATCGCTTTCAAAGAGATGGGACTGTTGGATGAAGCGATCGCCGAGTTCCAAAAAGCACTGCGCAGTACAGATTCTCGCCTGCGCGCTGCGGAAAACCTTGGTGTGTGCTTCTACGAAAAAGGGCAATACGCCATTGCGGGAGCCGTGCTTCGTCGAGCTGTCGAAAACGAAGAGGGAGGAGACGAAACCAAGATCGGACTGCTGTACTGGTTGGGACGTTCTGAAGAGGAACAGGGGAACCGTCCTGGCGCACTGTCCTACTACGAACGAATCTTCATGATCGATGTCAACTTCCACGATGTGAAGAGTCGGGTAACGAACCTGACTGGAGCGAATCGCTGACGCCGATGGAGCCGCACGTCGCTGGGGCCACGCTGGAAGATGTCCGAGAACCGGTCCAGCTCGAGCTCGACCTAGTCTTCGATGAACTTCGACGAATCGTCGAGGCCGACCTTCCGCTGATTCGCGACGTCAACGAACATTTGATGCAA
>JAPULC010000122.1 GCA_027295305.1 Gammaproteobacteria bacterium | reverse complement strand
TTATGTTGTTCGAGGGGTGCGCGCTGCCCGTGCGCGTAAGCTATACCAAACCGCGGGGCTGGTGACCGGCGTTTCCCTCGACTCAGACGGGGATTCCCTCTAACAACCCCATCTAAAAGGCGAACCTCACCAGCATTCATCATCATGGGCGATCCTTTCATCGGCATCGGCGTTCTGCTCGCGATCATCGGGCCGCTGCTGCTCATCCCGATCACGTGGCTGCTGCACCGCTTCATCCTGCGGCCCCTCGTGAAGCACGCGAAATCGAGCGTCGTGCTCTCGCTCGCCATCGTCGCCCTCACGGTGGTCCTGACCTATGTGCCCGGCAAGCTCGAGTTCGACCGCCTGTGCGCGGGCTATGCGACACCCGCGATCGCGGAGCGCGTCAAGGTGGATGGTTTTTACCGAACACGGCTTTACCCCTACGAAGCAAGGCCGTTTCTGGAGGACAGCACCTTCCGGTACGTGGAAGCGCCCCACATGCACGATGACAAAAAGTACGTCCGTTATTCACGTGCAGCGGACGGAACGATCTCGGAAGATATCATCTCGAGCGTCACCAGCGCGTACATGGTGAGCGACACGTTCTCCCAGTTCCGCTATGGAATCACGTTGAGCGAAAAAGGCGTCTTCGAACGAGCGAGCGGGCGGGAGCTTGCGAGAGCAGGCCGCGTGGTCTATCAAGGTGGGCCGCTGTCGCTGCTGCTGGGGGCCTACGCGATGTCGTCGTGTCCCGACATCTTGACGCCGGAAGGCTCGAAGAATTTCGAGATCTACTATGCCCTCGAGCAGCACGTGCTCGGAGGCGATTGACAGGCTGCCGCGCGCTCATCGTTCGATGATTCCCAGCTCGAACACATCGGTCACGAACCACGGCGTGAACGCGCGCGGCGATGCATCGAGCCAGCGCGCAAGCTCGTCGAGGGAGACGAGACGCACCTCTGAGACCTCCCCCGGATCCGGTACGATGGGACCGTCGTGGCAAGCTCGAAAGCCCTGCTGAAGCTCGAAGTCTCGGATACCCAGCTCCGGCGCGTCCAGGCGCATCCGACGCACTTCACCCATGGGCTCGAGGATCACGTCTGTGACATTCAATTCTTCCTGCAAACCACGTCGAGCGCCGTCCTCGAACGACTCGCCCGGCGTCAAGTGCTCACCGACGCTGAAGTCCCACAAGTTGGGGTAGAGATCCTTATCAGCAGCTCGGCGCTGTACATGAAGGCGCCCGTCGGAGGTAAACAGCCACACGTGAGCGGCCCGATGCCAAAGCCCTTTCGTGTGCACGACCGAGCGTTCCACCAGACCCGTGGGCCTTCCCGCCTCGTCGAAGGTTTCGAACAACTCCGACACGCTCAAGATATCCCGTCAACGTAGTGGAATTCCACGAGATAGACCTTCTCTCCTCTACCGTGCTTGGCGGTCTTCAGAAGATCGACCACACCACTAAATCCCGACCGCCTCGCCAGTTCAGGAGTAATGGCGTCAAACTCGATCCGCCGGATCGAGTCGACCATGACCTCGCCATCGCCCAACTTGTACTGTCCGCCGACTTTCACCCGGGGCTGCTTCCATATGCGAACGCTGCACGTCACTTCTCCGCGACGGATGGGATCATGTAATCGGCGGGTGAATTGCATGCGCGACTTCCGCGTAACCGACGGCGCCGGCAAGGCCGCGCGCGCTGGTCTCCTTGGTTCTAGTCAGGCTCCGCACTTCTCTGCAACTCGAGCAGCCAGGATGGCAACGGCTCCAGGATCGAACAATCGCGACGATCCATCCAGTATCCGCAGCCGGAACTCACTTGTGTCAGCACCACCGGGGCATGGGCAGTCAGTCCTTCGCATACATCGGGATCATCCGAGTAGAAGAAGTACTCTCGAGTCAACGGCGGCTCGAATCTTTCGAGCTCTACATCTTCCGTGCCGAGGGTGACCTCAGGTCCAGGCGGTAGCTTGGCTTGTGAGTAGACGAGCGCAGTGAGCGCCGCACCCCTGCGATGTTCAGTCAGAGGAGATCCTGCCGGCGACTTGGTTTTCCACTCACAACCATTCACCGCCAGCTCAACAAGATACGAGGGTCCGCAGCATTCGATCGAAATGGCCGCTGCCTGGCATGAACCGATGATCATCGTGGTAAAGAGAACGTTCAATAGCGTCTTTCTGGATCGAGCAATCATAGGACGGAAGCTGGGTGCAGCACCTCGATCAGTATTGTCGCCGATCACCTCCCTACGCTCAAGCGCGACTGAGTGAAAATGTTGGACTGTCGTCAACGTAGATCAACGGCATGATCATGCGCTGCTGCCCCCATCGGCGACCAGTATCGCACCGTTGCAGTAAGTCGCTTCGGTCACCAGAAACACAATGGCAGCGGCCATCTCCTCGGGACTACCGGCACGCCCAAGGGGAATCGTCTGACGTAGGGCCTGCTCCGTCGCGCCCGCCATCCGCGACGCCACCATCGCAGTGTCCGTAAGACCCGGGGCGAGACAGTTGCTGCGGATATTCTCGACTCCGTAGGTCCGTGCAAGCGAACGCGTGAGATTCACCATCCCCGCCTTCGCCGCAGAGTAGGCGTGGGCATCGCCCATGCCCCGTAACCCGCCCGTGCTTGCCACATTCACGATCGCCCCGCCGCCGCGTTTGCGCATCTCGGGAATCGCGCGATGACACATGTAATAAACGGAATCGAGATTGATGCGCATGACATCGCGCCAGAGTTCCGATGGGGTGTCCGCAAGGGGTGCCATCGAACCCGGCTTCACCTGTTCATAGGCCCAGCCGACACCGGCGTTGTTGACGAGAATGTCGACGCCGCCGAAGGCGTCGAGGGCGGCAAGCACCGCGCGCTCGGCTCCTTCCTCGCTACCTGCGTCCTCAGTCACCCCGATGACTTCACCGCCCCGCGACATCGCGAGCTCGCGGGTCTGCTCCAGAGTCGCCTCGGTACGGCCCATGGCCACCACCCGCGCACCTTCAGCAGCGAATCGCACCGCGGTAGCGCGTCCTATTCCGGTGCCCGCACCTGTAACGATGGCCACTTTGTCAACCAGACTGCCCACGCCTCACCCCCTGAACGTGCGTCGCTAAAGTTGCGGTAGATTCGCGAATAGCAGGGATATAATCCACCCCCCTTTTATTCCGGGAGCACCGGGGCCCCATGATTCGGAGCAATCTCGCCGATCTCTTGAAGCTACTCGAGCTCGAGACCATCGATCTGAACCGCTACCGCGGCGTGAGCCTGCCCGAGTCACGCCACCGCGTCTACGGCGGACAGGTGCTCGCCCAGGCTCTGGTCGCTGCTCAGCAGACCGTAAGCGGGCGCAGCGCGCACTCGCTGCATGCGTACTTCATCCGCCCGGGGGACTCGGAGATTCCCATTCTCTACGAGGTTCACAGGATCCGTGACGGCCGAAGCTTCACCACCCGACGCATCAAGGCCGTGCAGCGCGGTGAAGCGATCTTCAGCATGGACACCTCGTTTCAGGTGGCGGAGGTTGGCTTCGAGCATCAATCGAAGATCCCCGATGTACCAGCACCCGAAGAGTTGCCTACCGAGGAACAGAGCCTCGAACACGCTGCGGCCACCGATCCCGAGCGCTTCGAGCACTGGGATTATCGGGCGACCCCGTTCGAGGTGCGCTATGTGGAAAACCTCTGGGACGACGAGCCCCATCCGCCGCGACATCACGTGTGGTTTCGCACGCGTGCCGCACTCCCCGACGATCCAGCCCTGCATCAGGCGGTGGCGCTTTATTATTCCGACGACACCATCATGGACAACGCCATGATCCCGCATGGGGGGCGCTTGCGCTGGGATCAGTTCATGAGTGCGAGCCTGGACCACGCAATGTGGTTTCATCACCCGTTTTGCGTAGACCAGTGGCATCTGTTCGCCCAGGACAGCCCCTCGTCATACGGTGCTCGTGGCCTGACCCGAGGCGAGATCTTCGCGGCGGACGGAAAGCTCGTCGCATCGGTCGCTCAGGAAGCGCTGATGCGCCCTGTCGAGTCTCATGGCTGAGCAGCCGGCCCTTGCCTTCTTTCATCCTCTGATTCGACGCTGGTTCGCCGAGCGCTACGGAGCACCCACCGACATCCAGGCCGCGAGCTGGCCGCCGATCTCGCGCGGCGAGCACGTGCTCGTCACCGCCCCGACGGGGAGCGGCAAGACCCTCACGGGATTTCTCTGGGCGCTGAATCAACTGGTGACCGGAGCGCTGATGCCCGGCGCCGCGCGAGTGCTCTATGTCTCTCCGCTGAAAGCGCTCAACAACGATATTCAGCGCAATCTGTTGACGCCTCTCGCCGAGCTCAAGGCCGTATTCGAAAGTGCCGGAGAAGCGTTCACCAACATCCGTGTGCTAACGCGTTCGGGGGACACACCCCAGGAAGAGCGGCGGCGCATGCAGCGTCATCCGCCCGAGATCCTGATCACCACCCCCGAAAGTCTGAACCTTCTGCTCTCATCGAAAGGTGGACGCGGGCTGCTCACGAGCGTCGAGACCCTGATTCTCGACGAGATTCACGACGTGTTCTCCAGCCATCGCGGCGTGCACCTGATCACCGCGGTGGATCGTCTCGTGCGCCTCTCCGGAGAATTTCAACGCATCGCCATCTCCGCTACCGTCAATCCGCTCGACGAAGTCGCGGCCTTCGTTGGCGGCAGCACCCTCGCCAACGACATCTATACGCCGCGCCCGGTGCGGATCGTTCGCGCGAGAGATACGAAACAGATCGAGCTCAGGGTGAGGTGCCCCCGGGATCCCCAGGATGTCGCCTCGAAGGATCGCTTCTGGGAGCCCCTCGCAGACGAGTTTCGTCGCATCATCCAAGGCAATCGATCCACGTTGATCTTCACCAATGGCCGGCGCCTGAGCGAGCAGCTCACCGCACTCATCAACGAAGGTACTTCTGAGCCGCTGGCATATGCCCATCACGGCAGTCTCTCGAAGGAGATCCGCCTCGAAGTAGAACGAAGACTGAAGGCGGGCGAGCTGAAAGGCATCATCGCTACCGCCACCCTCGAACTCGGCATCGACATCGGCTCGCTGGACGAGGTGATTCTCGTCAGCTCACCCCCTTCCATCTCGTCGGCCATTCAACGCATCGGACGTGCCGGGCACTCGGTGGGAGAGGTGAGCCGCGGGCAGCTGATTCCCACCCATGCCCACGACTTCCTCGAAGCTGCCGTGTTGACCGATGCGATCAGCAGGCGCGATCTCGAGCCGCGCCGCCCCATCGAGAACCCTTTGGACGTGCTCGCGCAGATTCTGATTTCGATGACCGGGACCGAGACTTGGGACATCGACGATCTCTACGGCTTCATCCGCACGAGCTTCCCCTACCGCAACCTTTCGCGACGTCAATTCGATCTCGTGCTCGAAATGCTCGGCGGTCGCTATGCCGACACACGCATTCGTGGACTCAAGCCGCGCATCGCCATTGATCGCGGGCGGAACACCGTCACTGCGCGTCAAGGGGCGCTCTATACGCTGTACAGCGCTGGCGGCACCATTCCGGATCGAGGTTACTTTCAGCTTCGCCACGCGGCGTCGAGTGCCAAGATCGGAGAGCTCGACGAGGAATTCGTGTGGGAGGCTACCGTCGGCCAGGTGTTTGCCCTCGGCTCGCAACATTGGCGGGTGGAGCGCATCACGCACAACGACGTATTCGTGCTCCCAGCCCAGGCCGGCGTGTCCGCGCCGCCGTTCTGGCGCAACGAGCAGATCAACCGAGACTGGCATTTCTCGGAGCGCATCGGTGAATTTCTCGCCCACGCCGACGACTTGCTCGCGCGCAGTGAGCATAGAGAGCTGATCGAGGAGCTCGAGAGCCGACACCGATTCGACAACAACGCAGCGTGTGCCCTGACGGAGTATCTGGGCCGACAACGCACGGCGACGGGGACCGAGCTTCCGCATCGCCGACACCTGCTCGTCGAGCGCATACAGGGCGGGCCTGACGGATACGACAACCCCGCCGGCAATTGCCAGACCATCGTTCACACGATGTGGGGCGGACAGGTCAATCGCCCCTTTGCATTGGCATTGTCCGCGGCATTGGAGTCGCAGCTTGGTCCCGGCGTAGAAGTGCAATCCGACAACGATGCTGTGATGGTGCAGGCCCCCGAAAGCCTCGCGGCAGAGGACATTCTATCCATCGTCACCAGCGCAAACCTCGATCAGTGGCTGCGCGAGGCCCTCGAGTCATCCGGGTTCTTCGGCGCACGTTTTCGTGAATGCGCCGGCCGCGCGCTGCTTCTGCCAAAACGACGCATTGGCCAGCGCCAGCCCCTATGGATGACACGTCTGATGTCCAAGAAGCTGATGGCCACCGTGCGTCAGCACCCGGACTTTCCGATTCTGCTGGAGACCTGGCGTACGTGTCTCCAGGACGAGCTTGCGCCCGAAGTATTGCGCGAGCTGCTCGCGGAAATCGAGAGCGGCGCAATCCGTTGGAGCGAATTCACCAGCCCGAAACCGAGCCCGTTCGCAGCGCAACTCGCGTGGGAGCAGATCAACGAATACATGTATGCCGACGACACGCCGCAACAGGGCAGCGGGCGCAGCGCACTGAAGGACGATCTCATCCGCGAGGCGGTGTTCGACGCGCGGCTGCGTCCGGCCATCGCATCGGTGATCGTCGATGAGTTCGAGGCCAAGCGACAGTGTCTCTATCCCGGCTATGCACCCACTGTGCCCCTCGAGATCACGGAATGGATCAAGGAACGCGTGGTGATTCCACTCGAGGAATGGAATGCCCTCGCCGAGGCAATCGATCGCGACGGCGACGCGCCGCTCATTCGCGCCGAAGATCTGTGCTGGCTCACTCATGACGGCAATCGTTTGCTCTGCGCCCGCGATGTGAGCGGCGTGCTGCGCGAGCAGCTCTATACCGGCTATGCGGTCACTGCGTTCGACGATGAAGCGTTGGAGCTTGCTCCCATTGACGACGAGCGCGACGAGGCGCAACTCCTGGGCGAGCTACTGAGCTTCTATGGGCCAAGGACACTTTCCGCGCTGTCGAAAATGTTGAGCCTGCCCGAAAGCCGGCTCGAGCGCGCCCTCGAGGAGCTGGTGGACGAGCAAGCCGTCATCATGGGCGAGCTCGTCAAGGACGACTCCGATACGCACTACTGCGATGCGGAGAATTTCGAGATTCTCATTCGCATGCAGCGCGCCGCACTGCGCGGTGCATTTCAGCCGCGGGCGCTCGCGACGCTGCCGGGGTTTCTCGCACAGTGGCAGGGGCTCGCAAGCAACGACGATGGCCCCGACGCACTTGCCGAGATCCTCGAGCGACTGCGTTGCCTGCCGCTGGCAGCGAATCAGTGGGAAGCCGATGTGCTGCCCGCACGCTTGCGTCACTACAACTCCGGCTGGCTCGATACGCTTCTGGAAGAGGGGTCGTTCTGCTGGCTCGGGACCGACACCGAGCAGCTCGTCATCGCCGATCCCGCGGAGCTTCCTCTGATGAAGCACCCCGACCCGGAAACTTCCGATGGCTTGGCGGCGCTATTTCGTGATCCCCACGCGCGTTACGGCTTCTTCCAGCTCCAGGATCAGGCTGCGGAGTTGCGGGCCGATGAGCTCGCCGAGCGCCTCTGGTGCGCCGTCTGGCAGGGACGCGTCACCAACGATGGATTTGCAGCAATGCGCCGCGGGCTCGAGCAAGGCTTTCGTCTCGACGCCAAAGCCGCGAGCCGGGCTGCGGCTCGCACCAGTCGCCGACGCGCTGCCATGCGCAGCTTCGGATATCCCGGAAACTGGTACCTTCTCCATTGGCCCGAGCGGGACGATGATGCCATCACCACCCTCGAGCTGAAGAAAGATCGGACCCGCGTGCTTCTCGATCGCTACGGCGTCGTGTTTCGCGAGCTGCTCGCCCGTGAGCTACCGGAATTTCGCTGGAGCCAGGTGCTGCCCGCGCTGAAGATCATGGAACTCGCCGGCGAAGTCGTCGGCGGTCACTTCTTCGAGGACATTCCCGGCATTCAGTTTGCCTCCCATCGCGCACTGCGCGCGATGGAGCGACCACGGCGGGAACATGTCCATTGGATGAATGCGCAAGACCCGGCATCGGTAGCCGGGCTCGGGTTATCGCTCCCCGATCTCCCGCGTCGCGCCGCAGGCAATCATCTCGTCTACCGCGGCGACGAGCTGGTGCTCATATCCGAGAGCCGCGGCCGCGAGCTCACGATTCGTCTTGCCCCAGGCGACCCGGATCTGCAAGTCTGCTTCGCACCGCTGGAGCATCTGCTCACGCGACGCAGGCCCTCGCTCACACGTATCGAGCTGGAGCACATCAACGGTGAGCCCGCGAGCACGAGCGAGTATCTCGATGCGCTCTCGATCAAATTTCTCGTCGCGAACGACCACAAGGGGACTTATCTCGAGCGCAAACTCTGACGGTTCGACCATCACTCAAGCCCGGACACGAAGCAGATAGAAGCCCTCCGTCGCCACGAGTCCCTGATCTGTTCCCACACGCTGC
>JAPULC010000121.1 GCA_027295305.1 Gammaproteobacteria bacterium | reverse complement strand
GATGGTCGTGCTCGCAGTCTCGAAGAACAGGTTGTGCAGCCGATCCAGAATCCGAAGGAACTCGACCTGACGCTCGCAGAAGTCGTCATCCGGCTGAGAGATCGACGCAGTTACCGCAGGCGCTTTCAAATGGCTTTCGGCTGTGCGATGACCACGATCGCGAGATGCTCGAATGGGTGAGGCGCTTCAATCCGTACGATCTCTACTCGAAGAGCCCGGTGATGCCTGATTGGCAGAAACTCAAGCCGTATTACGAAGGGCTGATCGCGAAGTACTTGCCGGGAAATATTCGACTCTGAGGTGCCTGTGGTCGGTCACTGCAACGTGACCGACAGTCAAGCGCGACTTGACGTCGATCTCGAGAAGTTCGCGTCCTTTCGGGCTCTCGCAGGTTCACCAGATCGTCATCGAATCTTCGAAGAGCGCCGCGAGCTCTTCTTCGCCAGCGGGACGCGGCGAAAGCTTCGTCACCCGATGCTGCGGGAGGGTACCCGCGACCAGCGCGGGGATGTCGTCGCTCGTGTACCCGAGTGCGCCAAGTCCATTGGGAAGGTTCAAGCTGCGAATGAAGTGGGTGACACGCTCGGCGAGCACCTCACCGGCGTCCTCGGGTGTTGCGTCGGATACGTCGGCCCCGAGCGCTTCGGCGGCGCGCAGATGGCGTTCCGGTCCGGCCGATGCCGTGAAGCGAAACACCGCGGGCGCGTTCAGCACGACGGAGATTCCGTGCGGGACCATTGCGTGGTCGACGACGTAGCCCTCTGGACGGTAGTTGCGAATCATTCCGGCAACGGGATACGACATGCCATGGGGCAGGTGCACACCCGCGTTGCCGAAGCCGATGCCCGCCATGGTGGCAGCCATCAGCATCTGTCCTCGCGCCTCGTCGTCGCTCGTGTCCGCCACGGCTCTGGGGAGAAACTCCGACATCAGCTCCAGAGCACGCAGTGCCCAGATGTCGCTGATGGGATTCGCGCCCTGGTACGCGGGCCGCTGGATCGGTCGCTCGGGCATGGGGCGCTGATCGAACGGCAGGGCAGTGTAGGACTCCAATGCGTGGCTGAGAACATCGAGTCCCGTGGATGCAGCCACCATGGGGGGCATGGTTCGCGTGTTGTCGGCGTCCACGATCCCGAGGGTCGGCTTCAGATGGCGATGGGCGATCCCCGTCTTCACTTTCTTTTCCAACCAGTCGAAGATCGCGACGCCGGTGGTCTCGCTTCCGGTCCCTGCGGTGGTGGTGATCGCGATCAGCGGCTTCAGCGGGCCGGGTATCGGAAGCCCTTTGCCGACGGGGGCATTCACATAGTCGAAGAAGTCGGCCGGGTAGGTGGAGTACAGGTTTGCCGCCTTGGCGGTATCTATCGTGCTGCCGCCACCCACGGCGACGAAGGAGTCGAATTTACCTTTCGTCGCGAACTCCGCCGCGGCCTTGAAGCTCGCGTCCGTGGGCTCGACGCGAACGTCATCGAAGATCTCGAAGCTGATCTGGTTGTCTCGGAGGGATTGGATCACCGTTTCCCCGACAGGGGTCGAGACCAGCGCAGGATCGATGACGAGCATCGTGCGTCCGATCTTCATGTCGGCGAGGTCCATGCCGACCTCTCGGGTGATCCCTCGACCGAAGCGAATGTTCGAGGCGGCCATCTGGAAGGCTGTGTCGTTCTGCATCTTCGCTTCTCCGGTCATGCTCTCAGGAAGAGAGCGTCAATTTCCTCGGCGGTCGGGCGCCTGCCGTACTCGCTGATTTCGTATGCTTCGGCGAACTCGATCGTATGGCCGCGCTCGCCGTGGTCGCGCACGAGCGCCTCCCTGAATCTGTTGGCAATGGCCCGAGGCCTCGACGCATAGAAGTCCTTGAGCCAAGCGAGTCGCTCGTCCTCGTGCTGGGGCACGTTTCCGATCTCGCCCCTGGACTCGGGCATGTTCTCGAACACCTGCGAGACGTGACATGCGAGCATCGCGACGACTTTGTCGATCTGATCGGTGGTCTCGACGGTGACGTCAGGTTGAAACGGATTGGGTTTGGTGAAGAAATCCGTCATGCACGCCACGACGGGCCTCGTCTCGGGAGGCGGCGTATCTCGATAGAGATTCGGCACGCGGACCAGATACGATGCATCCTGCACGAGTTGTCCGGTTGCGCGATGGTCGGGATGATAATCGTTGGCTCTGTGAGTCAGCACGAGATCGGGGGCAAAGCGGCGCATCGCGCGAATCACATCGCCCCTTATCTCGATGGTTGGTGAAAGCTGGGCATCGGGGTTGTCCCACACCTCGATCTCGAACCCGCCTTTGTCGGCTGCCGCGCGTGCCTCGGCATGTCGCCTCTTCGCCAGGTCCGCGGGTGGCACGGCATAGTGCCCTGCATTGCCGTTCGTGACGGTAATGGCCTTGACGGCATAGCCGGCGCCCGTGTATTTCGCAATCAGTCCGCCGGCTCCGAATTCGGCATCGTCCGGGTGTGCGCCAATGATCAGAAGACGCAGCATCACTTCCCCTGGAACGCCGGCTCAGTGCGGTCGAGAACGAGATGACCGGCGCCGTCGCGGACTTCGAATTGCTGCGTGTTGAAGCTCATGGCGCTTCCTCCCGAACGGATGAGGGTAAACTATCTGCATCGATGACCACAGGCGGGGAGACATGATCGACGCATCCAAGGTGCCGGTGCTGGTGGGCGTGGCGCAGCTCGAGCAACGCATCAGTGAGCCGGGGGAGGGCGAGGAACCCCTCGCGCTCATGGTGGAAGCGGTCAAGCGGGCGGCCGAGGATGC
>JAPULC010000120.1 GCA_027295305.1 Gammaproteobacteria bacterium | reverse complement strand
ATAGCTCAGGTGCTCACCCTCGATTCCTTGACCGTTGTCTTCCACCGATATCTCGACGAAATCGCCAATAATCGGTGCCATGCATGATGCGCAATGCTCGCCTTCCAGGCGTGCTGCCTTGACGCGAATGTCGAGCTCTCCCATCTCTCCCATCGCGTCGCGCGCATTGATGCAGAGATTCAACACCACCTGCTGGAGCTGCACCGGATCGATGCGGATGGCAGGGGTTGCGTCGTCGATATCCGTGCGAATCTCCACCGTGGCCGGAAGCACGGGTCGCAGCAGCTTGATCGATTCCGTCAGGAGGGGCGCTACCGCAATGGTTTCCTCTCCGCTTTTGATACCACGGCTGAAGGCAAGCATCTGCGAGATGAGGTTACGCGCCCTTGCTGCGGCTTGTTGAATCTCTTCGAGGTAGCCCGTGATCTGCGAACTGGCCATTGCACGCGATTCGATCAGCGCTAGCTCGGCGTGACCGAGCACGCTTGCAAGGATGTTGTTGAAGTCGTGTGCGATACCGCCCGTCAGTTGTCCAAGCGCATTGAGCTTCTGTGCGTGACGCAGCTGAACCTGCAGGCGATCACGATCCGCCGTCGCCTCCTTGAGCTCGGTAATGTCGGTGAACGTGCCGGCCATTCGAAGCGGTTTACCTTCGTCATCTCGTTCAACCACCTCGCCGCGACTCACCACCCACCGATAGCTTCCGTCCTTGCGCAAAACTCGGTATTCCCCGCGATAGGTGCGACGCTTGCCGGAGAGGTACTCTGCCAGTCGTCGCAGCGCCTCTTCGGAGTCGTCGGGGTGAATGAAACTCGCCCACGCAGCGGGATTACCGTGAAGATCTTCGCTTTCATAGCCGAGATAACGCACGCCTTCGCCGAGGACATTGCTCTCACCGGTGGCGACGTTCCATTCCCAGCGCGCCTCGCTGACTGCATCGATCACGCGCTCGAGCTCGATGATGCGCGTTTCCAACGCCGTCTGCTCCAACACCATCACCAGCCGAGTACGGGCCGTGACGTACTTGACGTTCATGGCCACGTGCTCGTCGTGGTCGTCACGCGTCAATGTGGCGTGGACCCATCCTTCGCTGACGGCTTCGCTCGCCCGCCCCACGAGCTCGAGCACATGATCTCCGAATTGCTCATGGGCGAGCCCATTCGTTGCGGTGACGTGACAGTCGCCTCGCGCACCTTCGCGATAGACGAATGCGGGAATCGGCAAGCCGTGAATGTCTCTTCGCGTTTTCGCCTCGTGAACCGCGTGAACGAAGATCGGCACCAGCCAGACCGTAAAATCGAACGCGACGAGCTCTGGCCACGCCGGCAGGTGAGCGGGCACCCAAATGGTCACCACCGCCAGCGCCACGGACCAATAGAACGTGACCACGAGCGCAGTGCGAACGGTGGTCCATTGGGAATAGGAGAGCGCGATTACAGCCGACGCACCGAGCAACACCAACACGAGTCCTGCGATCGGCGCTGTTGCGCCGGCCGCCCCAATGATGACAAGCGCTCCATGTCGTAGGAGCATCGAGATCATTATTAAGAACCGTTGGCGAGCCGGGCTATTTTCAGCATATCAGAGGAAAGCGTGATGCGCCTGTAGAGGGTCACGTTTTCGCAACCCCGCACGGACATCGGACACCAGGAAAATCCCCTGCATTTACAGCATGTTGCGTCCGTGCGGGAGAGTCGGATGGGGTTCCAGGTAGACCTGCCCCGAAACGAGTCCGTTGGGACCGGAACCCTGGTGCCTCGCCAACAGCGTCAACACGGCCGCTCGTGGAACCTCTCCCCTCGCATGCGCCTCGATCGCCTCCGTCAACTCCCTGCGTGACGCCGAATTCAGGCCCGGTTCGAGCGACCTAACCAGATGCACCAAGGCGTCCGCGTGGCTGTCTCGAGTAGCCGCACGAGAAAGTCCGGACATCAAGCCATGGATATAGCGCGACGCAAGTTCACCGTCGCCGACTGCGGGCGGGTTCGCCAGCAGTCGGCCCAGGCGTCGGTACTCTGCGGCGGAGTGGGCGAGCAACAAATACTTGTAGCGGCTGTGAAACTCCAATATCGCCCCCACGCTCTCCCGCTGGGGCCCAAGCAGCTTCCAATGAGCGTAAGCAAACGTGCGCGTGACGAAGCTTTCGCGCACCACCGCATCCTCCAGTCGGACGCTCTCCACCACGGGCAGACAAGGATCTGCAGCCATGATCTCTCGAGCGTAGATTCCGGATCCCTCACCAACACGATCGTGGCGCGCGCCCGGACGGCGCTCCGCGGGGCGGCCTACCGCGGGGCCGCGCACCGCAACGTGGACACGGACCGCGTGCATCCCACAGCTTGGAGAACCGTTCATCAAGACATAGCCCGCAAAGTCGCCGATCCGTGCGGCGACCCGGCGGCCGTAATTCGCAAGCGCGTCGGTGACGTCCACCGATGCATCCTCCACGCCTTTCGCCCGCGGGCGGGCAGGATCCCCGACGAGTTGAATGGGAGCGCGCGGCACACCCATACCGATGGCCACCTCAGGGCAGATGCCTTCATATTCGAAAAGGCCCTCGAGAGCATCGTGACACAACGACGAGCGCTTGTGACTTCCGTCGTAACGAACTCCCTCGCCGAGGAGACAAAGGCTGATGCCCAAACGAAGCGGCGGATGCGGCCGTGGCGGGATCTTCGACCCGGGGGCGCTCACACCCGCACATCCGCAATGAAATCCCAAGCACCCGGTAGCGCCTCGCGTTCGGCTGGGGGTGTGATCGCCTCGAGCGTCAAGCTGGTCAAATCGTTGACTCGCGCGTAATGAGTGGGGCTTTGTCCCTCAAATCCGCCACAGGGTCAACCGCTGACGGCACTGGTATGATTTGCGGCGTTCAATCCATCGTAAGCGATATGGACCGGTACGACGCGCTCTACCAGCCAGTGCTCGACGAGATCGAGAGACGATCGCTCGTCACCGATGCGGTGCTCGACAAGGACGTCTACCGCATCTACCTCGCAACGTTCTGGGTGAACGCGGTGACCGACCCCACCGAGGCCGGAATCGAGGAGTATGAGCTGGAGCTTCTTCACGACTATCTGAACGAACGAATCCCGGAGGCGCTGGGACAGGGTGCCACTATCCGCGACTGCTTCAAGTTCGTTGCGAGCCGCGACGGCGAGGAGACCATGCAGCGGCTACGTGTACGCGGTATGCATCGCGACCTGCTGATGTTCTTCTGCTCGATGATCCTGAACCCCGAGGCCCACGAGCGCTGGACGGAGGCGCAGCGTAAAAAACGCTAGATGAACACAACGGCCGCGCAACATCGCCTTGGGGTGTGGGTGCGGCTTGAGATTGAACGAACCTCGAAAAAACTTCGCTGCACTGTTTCCGGTGCGGGAGCACGACGCTACGAATCCGACGCCACATGCACCACGATATTGCGCTCCCCGCGATCGTGTCGGTGCTCCCACAGAAAGATCCCCTGATAGGTCCCGAGCCCCAGGCGACCTTCGATCAGTGGCACCGTGACGCTCACGGACGTGAGCGCGGATTTGATGTGCGCGGGCATGTCGTCCGGACCCTCCACCGTGTGCGTGTAGAGCCCATCGTTTTCGGGCACAAGGCGGTTGAACCAATTCTCGAGGTCGCTTTTCGCGCTCTCGTCATAGTTCTCCTGAATGAGCAGGCTCGCCGAGGTGTGTTGGATGAACAGCGTCACGAGCCCGTCGCTCACCCCCGTGTCCTCAACCGCACGCACCACGTCTCGGGTGACATCGTGCAGGCCTTGACCGGAGACTCGAAGGGTCAATACGATGTTCACAGGCCCCGTTTCTCACCTAACCCGTTGATTTTATTGCAATCTATCCACTGAGGCATGTTACACTCGTCTGCAACATGATGCCTTCTAATACATTGATTTTACACACATTACAAAATGCTCCCATTTGCTCCACGCGACACGTTTGCAACATGGAACCCCGATTTTCTGGTCCGCATACCTGTTCATCCACCGTTAGGAA
>JAPULC010000012.1 GCA_027295305.1 Gammaproteobacteria bacterium | reverse complement strand
CGACAAGTTCGTGGAATTCTATGGCGACGGGCTTGATCACCTGTCCCTTGCCGACTGCGCAACGATTGCGAACATGGCGCCGGAATACGGCGCCACCTGCGGCTTCTTCCCCATCGATGACTAGACGCTTGCTTATCTGCGACTGTCGGGACGAGATGAGGAAACCGGAGCGCGTGAGGAATCCTACGCGAAGTCGCAGGGGATGTTTCGTGACCCGGACAGCGTCGATCCGGTGTACACCGATAGCCTGCATCTGGATCTTGCTTCGGTGGAGCCGAGCCTGGCAGGTCCGCGCCGCCCTCAGGACCGCGTGCCCATGTCGCGTCTGAAAGACGCATTCGCTGAGACCTTGGAGCTTCAGGGCATATCGGCGGATGCGGATCACGCCGTGCAGGTCCGCGACACCGGTTACAGCCTCGACCACGGGGATGTGGTCATCGCGGCCATCACATCCTGCACCAACACGTCCAATCCCGCCGTGATGCTCGGCGCGGGGCTGGTGGCGAAGAAGGCCCTCGAGAAGGGTCTTGCGGTCAAGCCGTGGGTCAAGACTTCGCTTGCGCCGGGCTCGAAAGTGGTGACGGAATATCTCGAGAAGACGGGACTGCAGGACGCACTGGATCAGCTCGGGTTCAACCTCGTCGGCTATGGTTGCACCACCTGCATCGGCAACTCCGGGCCGCTGCCGGAGGCCATCTCCGAGGCTGTAGGCACGGGCGATCTCGTCGTCGCCTCCGTGCTTTCGGGGAACCGCAATTTCGAGGGCCGAGTGCATCAGGAAGTGCGCACCAACTGGCTCGCTTCACCTCCCTTGGTGGTGGCCTATGCCATCGCAGGGACCACTCGGATCAACCTCAACGAAGAGCCCATCGGCCAGGACGGTGAAGGCAAGGAAGTCTATCTGCGCGACATCTGGCCGAGCACGGCCGAAGTTCAAAACGCCGTTGCCAGCGTCAGCGCGGAGATGTTCCGGTCGCAATATGCCGATGTGTTCACCGGTCCCGAAGCCTGGCGCAAGATCGACGTCCCGGCGCAGGGCACGTACGCGTGGGAAGGCATGTCCACCTATATCAAGCAGCCGCCGTTCTTCCGCGTTGGCGATGATATAGAGCTGGGGGTGGAAGTGGCCGGCGCGCGTGTGCTGGCGGTGCTCGGCGACTCAGTCACCACGGATCACATTTCCCCTGCCGGAGCGATTCAGCCGGACAGCCCGGCGGGAGAGTATCTGCAACAGAACGGCGTGCAGATCCACGACTTCAACTCCTACGGCTCACGACGCGGCAATCACGAGGTGATGATGCGTGGCACGTTCGCCAACATCCGTATCCGCAACGAGATGGTCCCGGATTTGGAGGGCGGCTACACCATCCACATTCCGACAGGCGATCGGCTTTCGATCTACGACGCGGCCATGCGTTACATGGGTGAAGGGACCCCACTGGTGGTGTTCGGCGGCAAGGAATATGGCATGGGCTCGTCGCGGGACTGGGCGGCCAAGGGCACGCGGCTCCTGGGGGTGAGTGCGGTCATCGTGGAGAGCTTCGAGCGCATTCACCGCTCGAATCTCATCGGCATGGGGGTGCTGCCCCTCGAGTTCAAAGACGGGGCGGATCGCCAGAGTCTCGAGCTCACCGGCAATGAGATCGTCGACATCCGCCTGCCCGATGGCGAGAGCGGCGTGAGCACGGGTCAGGAGCTGATCGTGGTGATCACGCGTGAGAGCGGTGAAAAGGTGGAAGTGCCCGTGACGAGCAGGCTCGACACCGACAACGAGATTGCTTACTTCGAGGCGGGCGGCATCCTCCAGTACGTGTTGAACAATTTGGTCGCAGACGCTTGAGCGAGGGTGCGACGCCATGAACGAAGAGAGTTTCGCCTGGGTCTATCAGTGGGCGTGGAACTGGGGACCGAAAATCGCGCTCGCGGCGGTGATCTTCGCGGTCTTCTGGTTTGGAGCGCAATTTGCGCGGCGGGGGGCCCTAGTGGCGGCGCGCAACGCGGGTCTGCACGAGCATCTGGCGCTTCTGCTCGGGCGCAGCGCCTTTCTGATTCTGTTGGTGTTTGGCACGCTATCCAGCCTGGGAACCCTGGGAATCAACATCACGGCGATCGTAGCGGGGCTCGGGCTCACGGGGTTTGCGTTGGGGTTCGCGCTGAAGGACGTGATCTCCAATCTGCTGGCAGGGGTTCTGATCCTCGTCTATCGACCGTTCGAGATCGGCAACCGGATCCGGGTGTCGGGATGTGAGGGTCGGGTGAGCGCCATCGATCTGCGTTATACGCACCTGGAACACGAAGATGGGTCGTATCTGGTCCCTAACGGGAAGCTCTTTACGGATTCGATTGCGGTGCTCGAGTGAGGTGCAGCGTCAGCTTAGTGCTGCCAATACCGAGCGGTGCCGAGCTGGTTCACGACACATGGATGCCTGAAGGGTTTGCTACCCTGATGCTCTACGTAAATGTTGAGGGCGAAGCACTTGAGCGGCTTGAACGCCGCACCGAACCGGCACGTCAATTGAAAATTCCATATTGGGTGGTCGAGTGACGCCTAACAAGGCGCTGCACCCGACCGTCCAAAGCTACGCTTTGGTCGGCGGGTGAGCTAGGACGTTAGGCGTCCCGG
>JAPULC010000119.1 GCA_027295305.1 Gammaproteobacteria bacterium | reverse complement strand
TCGCGCCGCAGGCAATCATCTCGTCTACCGCGGCGACGAGCTGGTGCTCATATCCGAGAGCCGCGGCCGCGAGCTCACGATTCGTCTTGCCCCGGGCGACCCGGATCTGCAAGTCTGCTTCGCACCGCTGGAGCATCTGCTCACGCGACGCAGGCCCTCGCTCACGCGTATCGAGCTGGAGCACATCAACGGTGAGCCCGCGAGCACGAGCGAGTATCTCGATGCGCTCTCGATCAAATTTCTCGTCGCGAACGATCACAAGGGGACTTATCTCGAGCGCAAACTCTGACGGTTCGACCATCACTCAAGCCCGGACACGAAGCAGATAGAAGCCCTCCGTCGCCACGAGTCCCTGATCTGTTCCCACACGCTGCGCTAGCTCTGCAAGTGCATCGCGATGGGACTCGACGCTGAAGGCCGGAATCGTCCATGGCGCGGCGACGAGATGATAGACGAGGTGCCCGAGCTCACGGAATCGCACGGGCCTGCGAAATTCACGTGCATCTCTCACCACCGCTCCCGCTTCCGCGAATTCGCGCTGATACTCGACGTAGTGATCGGGGAAGCGCGTCATGTCTGGAAACACGTCTCGGAGCTCATGCCAGATATCCGGGATCACTTGCTGCGTGAGAAACTCCCCGCCTTCAGCTAGAACGCGCACCACCTCTGTCGGACTGATCTCCTCGTGGCGCGACAGCACTACGTCGAATGCGCCTTCGCTAAAGGGCAACGCAAGCGAAGATGCACGCACCACGGGTGCTCGGGACTGAAGCCTGCGGGCTGCTACGGGCGCATTCACGTGCCACTCCTCGGTGGCAATCGCGTGACAACGGGAACTCGAGATGACCCCGGAGAAGACCTCTCCACCGCCCGTTCCAAGGTCTAGCACGCTATGTGCCTCGGAGACGAGCGAGCGGGCGAGATCCTCGTAATCCCACGGCGGGCCCGGCACAAGTGGTTCCGGCTCGAACTCGAGCCGCCAGCCCTCGAGCTTTCGCGCGGTGTCCTCGTAGGCCTTCAGCTGTTCGATGAAGTCCTCGTTCATGGATCGATTGCCGCAACCCGCGCGGATGCTTCAGTTATACAGACCGCGCGCCGTTGCGGTACCCATACCTTGCGCTTCCCCGTACGCCTGCAAATACTTCGCCGCGACCTGCGCGCGGACGATGGAATCGTCCTGGCTCTCGTAGCCATACGAAATGCCCTGCTGGGTGAGAATGGCGAACCGCGGCGGGTTCCGGTCGAGCATCTCGTCGGGGATCTTTCCGATCAGCCCCTCCTGTGTACGGATGAACGGCCGTGACATGTAGACCGGCACGCTGACGCGCAAGCCCGACGCCGTGCGATTGAAGGCGCCGTGCCAGGTGTTGCCATGCCAGCACAGCAGGGAACCGGCCGCACACTCAACCGCTTTTGCGTTCGGATTACCCCCCTCCCCTACGATCGCGTCTCGGCCTTCAGGGGAGCGGCACCACTTATGGCTGCCCGGAACGAAAGCGGTCCCACCATTCTCACGGTTGAACTCGGTGAGCACGTAGGTGAGGTTGCAGACCAGCGCCTGGGGCGGCAGGGGCGAAGGCAGCGGCGTGTCCGAATGCAGGAAGAACGTGCTTTTGTTGGGGCCCTTCATGAAGCAGCCCATGCTCGAGAGCACCACGCTATAGCCACAGAGATAGCTGGCCATCGCGAGCAGCACCGGATTCATCAGCGCCTCCTCGAAGACGCGGTCCTCGAACAGTAGGGACTGCATCAGATCGCCGATGGGCGAGTCGCCGTCCTTCGGCGCAAACGCGGCGAAACGGCCCTTGAAACCGGCGTGGGTGCTTCCTGTCTCGAGATCCGGGCGTACCCCGTTACGACGCTCGGCGACGTCCAGCACCGCCGTCAGCATGCGCTCGGCAAGATCCCCGGGGGAGGCGATCTCGGGCGGGATCACGGTGTACCCGTGCGCATCGAGGTCGGCGATATAGGTCTCGAGACCCAGCGAGCGGATCTCCCCCCACACCATCTCCAATGAGTCGTTCATCGTCATTTCCAGCTCCGCTACGCGCAAGTGTCACCACTCATTTAACAATGGGATTCGCATCAGGAGCAATCCTCTGCAGGAGCGAGGACAATTGTCGTCGGATTGGCGGTACCATTCTGTCCTGATCAGTCGGGGAGACACGTTCATGATCCACCTCACCGTAAACGGCGAGCCCCACGCGCTCGACGTGGATCCTTCCACGCCCCTGCTCTGGGTGATTCGCGAGAATCTCGGGCTCACCGGCACCAAGTTCGGCTGCGGTGTGGCTCAGTGCGGCGCCTGCACGGTGCACCTCAATGGCCGACCTGTCCGCTCATGCAGCACACCCGTGGCATCGGCAGCCGGCGGGAAGATCACCACCATCGAAGGGCTTGCTCCCGCAGGTCAATCGCATCCACTCCAGACGGCCTGGATCGAAGAGCAGGTACCTCAATGCGGCTATTGCCAGTCCGGCCAGATCATGTCGGCGGCGGCGCTTCTAGCGGACCATCCGACGCCGTCCGATGCAGATATCGACCGCGCCATGCGCGGCAACATCTGCCGCTGCGGCACCTATCCCCGCATCCGTCGCGCCATCCACCGCGCGGCGCAGCTTCAGATCCACCACCACTGGACCGGTGAGGTCGCAGGCACCGTTCACCACTTCGATCCGAAGGAGGTGAGCCATGGGTAAGTGGACACGACGCGCGTTCATTACCACGGGCACCCTCGTCGGTGGCGGCCTGGTGCTCGGGATTGCGATCCGCCGAGGACACAAGGCGCCGGAAGTTGCGCATCTCGTCACACAACGCGATGAAGCGCTGCTCACGGTGTGGGTGAAGCTTGCGCCCGACAACCGCGTCACGGTGATCGTTCCCCACAGCGAGATGGGCCAAGGGGTGCACACCGCTTTGCCGATGATGCTCGCCGACGAGATGGATGCGGACTGGAAGCTCGTCGAGATGATGCAGGCGCCCGCGCACGAGGAGTACGCAAACTATGCGCTCGGCAAGGGATTCCTGTTCGGTGACGCGGACATTCCGGCCTTTCTCGTAGGCACCGTCGACGGTGCAATGCTCGGGCTCGCCAAAGCGATCGATCTGCAGATCACCGGCGGCAGCACCGCCATTCGAACCACGGGGGTGCACGGCATGCGCGTCGCCGGGGCTGCCGCACGAGAGATGCTTCTGGAGGCCGCTTCCCACGCGTGGAACGTGAGCCCAGGAGATCTCCGAACCGAAAGGAGTTACATCTATCACGACGCGTCCGCTCGCTCGGCACCCTACGGGGAGTTTGCCACGGCCGCCGCGAGCATTACGCCGCCAGCAAAGCCGCGGCTCAAGACCACCGACGAATTCACCATCATGGGGCAGAGCCAACCCAGGCTCGACACGCCCTCCAAGGTCGACGGCACCGCAACCTACGGTATCGACGCCCAGTTTCCCGGAATCCGTTACGCCTCGATTCTGCAGTCGCCGGTATTCGGCGGGACGGTCAAACGCGTGAATGCCGCTATCGCCGAGGACATGCCCGGCAACGTGCGTGTGGTGCGGCTCGAACATGCAGTGGCCACAGTCGCCGATGGTTATTGGCAAGCGCAGCAGGCACTGAAGAATGTGGAGGTGGAATTCGACGACGGCGGCAACGACACGGTTGGGTCAGAGACCATATTCGAGCAGTTTGCGCGCGATATGGATCTTGCAGTTAGCGAAGGCGACGAGATCACCGATCTCGTGAAGGGCGATGTGGTTCGCGCCATCGCCGAGGCCGATCGCGTCGTCGAGGCGGAATATCGAGTGCCGTATCTCGCGCACGCACCGATGGAGCCGTTGAATGCGACCGTGTGGATGCACGATGGCATCTGCGAGGTGTGGACGGGCAGCCAGAATCCCCTCGGCGTGCGAGGCAACGTCGCGGACGCCGTGGGCATGGCGGACGAGAACGTCATCGTGCATCCGGTGCAGCTCGGCGGCGGTTTCGGGCGGCGCTCTCAAGACGACTATGCCATTCAGGCGGCACAGATCGCGCTGGCGACAGGCGAGCCCATCAAGCTGATCTGGAGCCGTGAGGAAGACGTGCGCCAGGATCGCTATCGACCTGCGGTCCTGTCGCGTTTCCGCGCCGGGCTCGACGCGGCTGGTCATCCCACCGCGTGGGTGAACCAATTCGTCGACAAGCACGACCCGGCCGAAGCAACGCACATTCCCTACGGCATCGAAAACCAGTTCATTCACTATGTGGACAGCCCCACGCACGTGCCGTTCGGCGTCTGGAGAAGCGTGGATCACTCGCAGCATGGATTCTTCACCGAGTCGTTCGTGGATGAGGTAGCCCATGCGGCAGGCAAAGACCCCTTCGAGTTCCGACGCGACTTGCTCGAGCACATGCCACGTCATCTCAAGGTGCTGGAGACCGCTGCCGCGGCTGCCAAATGGGGTTGGCAGCTACCGGCGCGATGGGGACGCGGCATCGCATTGCAGCAATCCTTCGGCACCATCGTCGCGCAGATCGTCGAAGCCGAGGTCACCGAAGCCGGCAAGGTGAAGGTTCACCGTGTGGTCTGCGCGGTGGACTGCGGCTTCGCCATCAATCCCGATGGGCTCATCCAGCAGATGGAGAGCGGCATCATCTACGGCCTCACTGCTGCGCTCTACGGCGAGATCACCATCGAGAACGGCGCGGCGCGGGAAAGCAATTTCCACGACTACGAGATGTTGCGCATCGACGAATGCCCGAAGATCGAGACACACATCGTCAACAGCGGTGAGCCTCTGGGCGGCGCGGGGGAGCCCGGCACCCCCGCCATAGCGCCCGCGCTTGCGAATGCGATCTTCGATGCAACGGGTGCACGGGTGCGGGCATTGCCGATCAAGAACTACGACTTCAACTTCCGCATAGAAGAAACGGACGAGGTGGGGTGACGCGCGGGGGCGCTCTCGTCACACACGAGGACTGCCTCCTTCACAGGATGCAGGATGGGCACTTCGAGCGGCCCGAGCGTCTCGCACATCTGCTCGCGTATCTGAATGCCTCGGGGATCCAACAGGACATGGCGACGCTCACGCCGGAGCCTGCGTCCATCGATCTGTTGAGTCGCATTCATCCGAGACACCATGTCGAGGCTCTCGAGCAGAGTGCTCCCACCGAAGGACTGGTGCGCGTCGATCCCGACACTGCAATGGGCCCGGGTTCCATGCGAGCCGCGCAGCTCGCCGCCGGCGCGGTGGTGGACGCGACGCGAGGCATCCTCGCCGGGGAGCTCACGTGGGCTTTCTGTGCGGTGCGGCCTCCGGGACATCATGCCGAAGAGAGCACCGCCATGGGTTTCTGCTTCTTCAACAGCGTGGCACTCGGGGCACACGTTGCGCTGGAAGAGAGCCACCTCGAACGCGTCGCGATTCTCGACTTCGACGTTCACCACGGCAACGGCACGGTCGATATCTTCAAGGATCGACCCGAGGTGCTCGTGTGCTCGAGCTTTCAACATCCGTACTACCCGCACCGTCTGTTCGACATCGCGCGTCCCAATATCGTCAACACCCCCCTGGATGCCGGCACGGACGGCACGGGCTTTCGTCGGGCCATCGAACGTGATTGGTTACCCGCGCTGGAAGCTCACAAACCCCAGATCATCTTCGTATCCGCAGGATTCGACGCCCACAGAGCGGATCCGTTGGGGGGACTGCTTCTCGTGGAGGCAGATTATCGCTGGGTGACAGAGCTCATCGCAGACGCAGCAGATCGCTACGCCGAAGGCCGCATGGTGTCGTCACTGGAAGGTGGCTACGACCTCGATGCTCTCGCTTGCTCCGTAGAAGCGCATCTTCAGGTGCTGCTTGACCATTAGAGCAATGGTGCGCAGCGTTGCACGACCTTCTCGACTTCAGTTCCCAACCAATGCGTGAGGCGGCGGTGCGTGGGTTCCAGTCGCTGACTCACCCCCTGGCAAGGGCACCGAACACCTCGTCGTCGTGCTCTCCGAGCTTCGGTGCGCGTCGCGTGATCGCCCACGGACAGGCCTGCAGCTGATACGGCGCGCCCGGATAGATGATCGTGCGGCCGATGTCCTCGTGCCGGACCTCGACCTGAAAGCCGCGTGCCTTGAAGTGTTCATCCTCGAACGCCTCCTCGGGCGAGTTCACGACCCCGACCGCCAGCCCGGCCCTTTGACAACCGGCGAAGAAGTCCTGCGCAGACACGCGTGAAGCGATCAATTTGAGCCCCGCGCGGCCGGCGCCGAAAATCGCCGTGATCGCATCGTCCTCGCCGATCTTCGACAGTTCGAACGGGCCTTCCCAGTTCGCGCCCATCTCCAGGAACACCGCCTCCGGCAGCTCGCCGTCGAGCTCGAGCTCTTTCAGCCAGGCGTGCAGGCGAGCGAACTCCGTCGGAGTGCGCGGCGGCACGCCCGTATTGGCGTAACGCCCGTCGACGCAACGTTGCTGAGTTTCTCCCGACGGCGTCACCGAGGCGTGGCGCCCGGTTTGGCGCTGCACGGTACGCTGGGCGACCAGCCACTCGTAGGAACCTGCTTCGGTCGTGACGTTCGACGCGGCGTGCATGCTGACGTCGATGAACTGTCCCTCGCCGGAGAGCCCGCGGTGCAGCACTGCGGTCAGCGCGGACATCACCGCGAAATGCGCTGCGGTGTGATAGCCCTGCCCAGTGCCACGAATAGGCGGCAGCGAGTGGTCGTCGTAGCCACAGCTCCATGGCGGTCCGGCCCCGGCCATGATCGTAAGGTCGGTTGCGGGCAGACTGCTCTTCGGGTCGTTGCGACCGAAAGGCGTGACGGCTACGTGGATCAGATCAGGCCGGTGCGCGACGAGATCGGCGTAGTCCAAGCCAAGCCCGGCAAGGCGGCTGGGGGGCTGCGCCTCGATCAGGATGTCCGCGCTCGCGACGAGCGCGCGAAACCGCTCCACCCCTGCTGGACTTTCCAGGTCGATGACGACACCACGTTTGCTCGTGTGGTAGTGCCACCAGTAGAGGCTGCGGTCCTCACCCGGCTCGTCGTCGAGAAATGGTGGGTAGTCGCGGCTCGGATCCCCCGCCGGCGGCTCGACCAGAATCACGTCGGCGCCCATATCGGCCAGAAGCTTCCCCGCCAGCGCGATACGTTCACTCGCGAGCTCGACGACCCGCACGCCAGCCAACGCGGTCATACGACACCCTCCGCGCGAAGCTCCGCAACTTCGTCGGTTGACAGACCCAGCAGGTTCGTCAGGACCTGCTGGGTATGCTCCCCGAGACACGGCGCACCGCGCGTGATCTCCCAATCGGTCTTCGAGAAATGCACAGGCTGACCGTCGACACGAACCTTTCCCATCTCGGAGTGTGTGACCGTAGGCCACAGTCCGAAGTCACCGGTGCTCGGATCGAGATCGATGCGTTCCTCGGGCTTCAGGACCGCGGCCACGGGCACACCGACATCGCGCAGGTCGCGCTCGACGTCGAACTTCGTTCGGGCCGAGGTCCACTCGCCAAGATCGGCGTCGAGCTGATCCTGGGCGCCGAGTCGGGATTGGAGATCGCAAAAATCCGGGGCGACGCACCAATCTTCACCGATGACGCCCGCAAGCTTTTCCCAGTCTTTCTGCGTACGACAGGCAATGGCGACCCAATCGTCGTCGCCCGCGCAGGGATAGATGCCATGTGGCGCCATCGGCGGCCATTGGCTGCGGTTGCTGTGGGGCTGGCCTTCGCGGCGCATGGGACGGCCGTTGATCGTCCAATCCAGCAGCGCCGGACCATGCAGGGTCAACCCGGCGTCGGTGCAAGCAAGATCGACCCATTGTCCCTCGCCGGTGCGCTGACGATGTATCAGTGCCAGCAGAATCGCCATCGCCATGTAGTACGCGCCGGTGTGGTCCATGAAGGAGTAGCCCCAGCCGGCAGGTTCGTGGTCGGACAGACCCGACGTGAACGTCAGGCCCGAGATCGCCTGCACGATGGGCCCCCAGGTCTTGAAGTCACTGTACGGGCCCACGTGTCCAAAACCACAATTCGAGACATAGATGATGTCCGCTTTGATGGCTTTCATCTGCTCGTAGCCGAAGCCCCATCGCTCGAGGACGCCCTTGGCGAAGTTCTCGCTCACCACGTCGGAACGTTTGATGATCTCCGTCAGAAGCTCCTTGCCCTTGTCCGTTCTGAGGTTCAGCGTGATGCCGAGCTTGTCGGTATTGTGGTTGTTGAAAGCGCCGCCCAGGTTGATGCCGCGCCGCTCATCGACGTAGGGCGGGATGCCGCGCAGGATGTCCCAGCGGCCCTCGCGCACGGGATCTTCGATCCGGATCACCTCCGCGCCGAACGATGCGAGCCACTTGGTGGCCCCGGCGCCCGCCAGCTGGCCCGTGAAATCACAGATTCGAAAGGCAGACAGTGCCCCGGCCATCACGTCACTCCGATGGAATTGCCTTACAGTGTGCAACGGGGCGTGGCGTAAGCCAATCGGGTGCGTGAACCATGTCTGTCCCGACCCAGCTTCCTCGCCGAGGTCGACAGCATTCTGGCCAACGCTGCGCAGGACCCATGATGACCATTCCGGACTGGGGTGCTGTGGTACCACTTCGCTGACTGTGCTCTGCTCCCGGACCACGAGGAGTCTCGCCATGGCACGTAAACGCCGGCTACGCTCGCGCGACTACATGTCCGGCCGTGCTCTCTTTGACGATGTGGTCGCATACTGCGAGCTGGGTGAACATCGCACGGGTTCCGAGGACGACCTAGAGACGGCCGACTGGCTATATCGTTCGCTGCGACGCGCCCAGATCGATGCGCAACGTCATCCGTTCGAACTCGACCAATTCTTTCTCGAACGGCACCGGCTGCTGGTCGAGGACGAGGTCCAGGAGAGCTTCCCGCTCTGGCCGCCCTGCGCGTCCGACACACCCGTGTCGGCGCAGCTCAGATACGTCGACGATCTGCATAAGCTCCCCGATCTTCACGGCTGCGTTGCCATTGTCGATGTTGTGCAGGGCACACGCTTGACGCAAAGCAGCCGCCACCTTGAGAGTTTGAAATCGGTCGAGGAAGCGGGCGCCGCGGCGATTCTTGTGGTCACCCCGCATGCGTCCGGTGAGCTGGTCGCGCTCGACACGATGCCCGGCCTCGAACCATGGCGCTTGCCCGTTCTGCTGATCGGCACGCGCATTCGCGACAAACTCATCGCTGCCGAGCGGCGCGGAGCGCAAGCCTGTCTGCAGGTATCCGGTGAGCGCGAGGGCAATGCCATTGCATACGACGTGGTAGGGCGTATCGAGCGCGGACCGCGTACGGTCGTCGTCTCGACATCGTACAGCGGCTGGTTTCGCGCCGCCGGGGAGCGAGGGCCGGGGGTCGCGCTGTGGATCGCCCTCGCACTCTCGGCCAACAGCCGCAAAAGCGATACGAGCTACGTCTTCATCGCATCGAGCGGGCACGAACTCGGCGGCCTCGGCATCCGGTATTTCCTCGACGCACATGCGCCCTCGCCCGAGGCCGTCACGAGCTGGCTACATCTCGGCGCGGCTATCGCGACCTTCGCTTACGAAGGAACCGGTGAGGACTACCGAAGGACCGACAGCCCTTCGCACGAGAGGCACCTGACAACTAACGACGACACGATGGTGCCCCTGTTGAAGGAGGTGTTCGAAGGCGAGAATCTGGAGCCAGAGCTCACCAATGCGCCGAGCGGCGAGATGCGCACGATCGCTGACCGCGGCTACCGGGTCTGGGGGTTCGCGGGGAGATCGGCGCTTCATCATCTGAGGCAGGACCTGCCCGAAGCGAGCACGAGCCCAGCGCTTCTCGAACCCATTGGGCGTCGCATCCTGCGCGTGGTCGAAGGAATCGAGCAGCGAGTTGCCTAGTGCCGAGCAAAGCTGCGACATCTGGACAGCTAACTTCGCAGCGTTGGGCCCGGGGTGGTTCGAATCAATGATTCAACAATACTAAAAACCCTATATATACTAATAGGTTACGACGTGGCGTGATGTGGCAAGTTTCCGCGTGTGCGATGACGTAGCGTTGCAGCCGTCGGACGGAGCGAGCCACGCAGGCGACGCCGAGTCAACCTCATCTGCACGCCGTGGTATACGGGAGAGTGGCACAGGCGGTGGCTGATCGCGAAAAACCGCCGCTCAAAGGGGAAGCCAACATGTTGCACAAAATAATCCTAATGATTATAGCGGTCGCTTTCGCACTGCCGGCCACGCCGGTGTTCGCGAGCGAACAGGAAGCTAT